>NZ_AZAX01000021.1:0-91224 GCF_001021175.1 Marinitoga sp. 1155
ATACGAAGAAGTGCCATATGAAGCGATAATAGAAGTAAAATACATAAAACAAAAAGGATACACAGAAGAAAAATTAAAAAGGAAAATAAAACAGGCAAAAGAACAAATAGAAAAATACAAGAAATCATATGAATTAAACTCAAAAAATGAAACGATGAAAAAGTATATAATTGTTTTTGTTGGAAAAGAAGCGAAGTATATTGAGGAAATAAACTAAAACTCCCGTTCTGGGAGTTTTTAATTTTAATGGTATTTAAATATTATAGGATTAATATTTCTATAATTTTCCATAGCATTTTCAGAATCATCAAAATCTGAATAAATAATTTTTTCATTTTCGATATCATAAATGTAATAATAATATTTTTTAAATTTTTGTTTTTTACTAAACTAATTATCTAAGAATAATTGTAAAATCTTCTTTGAGAATGAATTAAATTTTTCTTTCTATTACAGTAATCAAATTGTAACTTTAAATTTTCCACCTTCTCACATTTTGTTCAATATAATTCATGAAAAAATAGGTTTTTTATAGTATACTAAACTTGTGTATCCTTATGTTAATTCATTAAATATAGAATAGACCAAGCTCAAGTACAGATTGTAGCGAATAGAAAAGCTATAATCTGCAGTTATTTTGTTTTTAAAATAAAAATTTTTAATCCTCACCGGAGGTGTGCACATGTTTGACAATCTTCAAAAAAAGCTATCGAAAGCGTTTAAGTCGTTAAAAGGGCAGGGTAAATTATCAGAAAAAAATATCAAAGATGCTGTTAGAGCAGTAAAAATGTCTTTATTAGAAGCTGATGTTAATTATAAAGTTGTTAAGGAATTTATAGAAAAAGTTAGAGAAAAGGCGCTTGGAAAAGAAGTTTTAGAAAGTTTAACGCCTGATCAGGAATTTATTAGAATAGTTAGAGACGAATTAATAGAATTAATGGGTGGAAATGAAAAAACGAAATTAAATATTTCTAAAAGACCTGGATATATAATGTTGGTAGGTCTTCAGGGAAGCGGTAAAACTACTCATGCAGCAAAATTGGCAAAGTATTTTAAAAAACAAGGAAAAGCTCCTTTGTTAGTTGCGGCAGATACATATAGACCAGCGGCAATTGATCAACTTGTTCAATTAGGGGAACAAATAGGAGTTCCAGTTTTTACAGGGGACAGAAAAAATGCTGTAAATATAGTAAAGGAAGCAATGGATTATGCAGAAAAATTGGTGCATGATATAGTTATTTTAGATACTGCTGGTAGATTACATATAGATGATCAAATGATGAAAGAACTTGAGGAAATAAAAAGAATAGCGCAACCAGAAGAGATTCTTATGGTTGTTGATGCAATGATAGGTCAGGATGCAGTAAATTCTGCGAAAGAATTTAATAATAGACTGGAATTAGATGGGTTCATAGTTACAAAACTTGATGGTGACGCACGTGGTGGTGTAATAATTTCAATTAGACAAATTACTCAAAAACCCATTAAATTTGTAGGTATTGGTGAAAAAGTTGATGATCTTGAGTTATTTTATCCTGAAAGATACGCAAGTAGAATTTTGGGTATGGGAGATGTGTTATCTCTTATTGAAAAAGTTGAGAGTGAAATAGATAAAGAAAAGGCAGAAGAATCTGCTAATAAGTTTTTAGAAGGTAAATTTGATTTTAACGACTTTTTAGAGCAAATACAGCAAATTAGGAAATTAGGACCACTGTCTAAAATACTAGAAATGATACCTGGTGTTCCAAAAGATGGAATAGATGTAAACAAAAGTGAAGCAGAATTGAAAAAAATAGAAGCTATAATTAATTCGATGACAAAAGAGGAAAGGCGAAAGCCGAGAATATTAAATTATTCAAGAAAACAAAGGATTTCAAAAGGTAGTGGAACGACATTGCAGGATATAAATAAATTGATAAAATCATACGAGCAAATGAAAAAAATGATGAAACAGGTAAAGAAAATGAAAAATAAAAAGTCTTTATTCGGAAAAATGCCATTTGGATTTTAATAAAAATATTAAATATAAACTAAAATTCTTAGGAGGTGTATTATTAGTATGGTAAAAATAAGATTAAACAGAATGGGAAGAAGGCATAGACCCTTTTATAGGATTGTGGTTGTTGATTCAAGAGAAAAAAGAAGTGGAAAGTATATAGAATCGTTGGGTTTTTATGATCCGCTAAGAGAAAATGATACTTTTCAGGTAAATGTTGAAAAAGCAGTTGAATGGATTTTAAAAGGTGCTCAACCTACTGATACAGCAAGAGATATTTTATCAAAAGCTGGAGTTATGAAAAGAGTTCATGAAATAAAATTTGAAAAGAAAGCGTAATGCCAGGAGGCATGTAAATGAAGAAATTATTAGAAAATATAATTAAAGGAATTGTTAAAAATCCGGAGTTAGTAAATATAGTGGAATATAAAAATGATAATGAAATAGTTTTTGAAATCCATGTAGATCCACACGATGTGGGACAAATTATTGGAAAAGATGGAAGAACTATAAAGTCTATAAATACTCTATTAACAGCAGCTAAGAAAGATGAAAGTACTAAATTTCTTTTAAAGGTAATAAGGTGATAAAATGAAGAGGTTAGACGACCTCTTGAAGGATAAGATAGCTATTGGAAAAATTTCCAATACACATGGTTTGAATGGAGAACTTAAACTTTTTCCTTATACTAGTGAGCAAAGAATTTTTGAAAATTTAAGTGATGTTTTGCTTTATAACCCAAAAACAAAACGTTTCTTATATGCAAAATTGGAATCAATAAGAAAAGCAAATAAGGTCTATATTGTGAAAATTTACGGTGTTGAAAATATATCTTCTGCTCAAAGATATAAAGATTTTATAATCTATATTTCTGAGAAAGATTTGCCAGATCTTGAAGAAACAGAATTTTATTATTTTCAATTGTTAAATAAAAAAGTTTTTTATGATGATGGTGCATATATTGGAAAAATAATTGATATTTTAGAAACCGGTGCAAATGATGTGATAGTCATTGAAAATGAAATAAATAAATTTGAAAAAGAAGAAATTCTTTATCCATTAATAAAAGAGAATGTGGTTAAATTCGATAAAAATGCTGATGATATTATTGTAAAAAGATTGGAATGGTATAATGATGATATCGAAGATAGAGATTGATGTCGTTACAATATTTCCTGAAATGTTTGAAGCCATAACAAAATTTGGGGTATTATCCAGAGCAATTAAAGAAAAAATTATATTGTTTAATGCACATAATTTGAGAGACTATACAAAAGATAAACACCGAGTTACAGATTTATATGCATATGGCGGTGGCCCAGGGATGGTTATGAAGGTAGAACCTTTTTATGAATTTTATGATGAGTATCTGAAAGAGAAAGGGAAAAAACCATATGTGATATTAACATCACCACAAGGGAAAAAATTTGATTCGTCAGATGCGGAAAGGCTTGCAAAAAAAGAAAATTTAGTATTTTTTTGCGGAAGATATGAAGGTATTGATGAACGAGTTATGAAGCTTGTTGATGAAGAGTTTTCTATAGGTGATTTTGTTGTTACAGGTGGAGAATTGCCTGCTATGTTAATGATAGATGCAATATCAAGATTTGTTCCTGGAGTAGTGGGAGATATTAATAGTGTAAAAAATGACTCATTTTATAATCAATTATTGGATCATCCACATTATACCAAGCCAAGAGAATTTAAAGGAATGAAGGTTCCGGATGTTTTATTAAGTGGAAATCATAAAAAGATAGATGAGTATCGTAGGAGAGAAAGTATAATGCGAACAATTTTAAAACGTCCGGATTTATTTATTAAACATGAGTTAGATGAATTTGATAAAAAGGTGATTGTTAATATAATCAGGGAGCTGATTTTAGATGAGAAATAATGTTTATATAGCATTGATACACTACCCAATATTAGGAAGAGAAGGGCAAATTATTTCAACTGCAATAACAAATTTGGATATTCATGATATTGCTCGTTCATCAAGAACATATAATATCAAGAATTATTATATAGTTTCTAATCTTCCAGCCCAGCAGCAAATAGTAAAAAATGTTTTAAAATATTGGACAGAAGGTTTTGGGAAAGAGTATAATCCAAATAGATATGATGCGTTATCTATTGCAAAATTAAAACCGTATCTGGAAGATGTTATTGAAGATATTGAGAAAAATGAAGGGAAAAAACCGAAGTTAATATTTACTTCTGCGAAAATCAGAGAAAGAACTCTGAGTTTTTCGGAGATTAATAAAATTATTGTTGAAAATGATGAACCACATTTAATTTTATTTGGAACAGGTTGGGGAATGCCAGAAGAAATAAGGGAAATTTGTGATTATGAATTAGAACCTATTAGAGGAAATGCGCAATTTAACCATTTATCAGTTAGAGCTGCGGTTGCGATTGCGTTGGATAGGCTTTTTGGAGAAAATTAATTAATATAAAATATTCTCAAGGAGGGTTTAACATGGATCAATATATTAGAGCCATTGAAAAAGAATATATACGAGAAGATATTCCAGAATTCAGACCTGGTGATACAGTAAAAGTATATGTAAAGGTTGTTGAAGGTGGTAGAGAAAGAGTACAGGCCTATGAAGGTATTGTTATAAAAATAAGAGGTGGCGGATTAGGAAAAACATTTACAGTTAGAAGAATTGGTGCAAATGGTGTAGGAGTAGAAAGAATATTCCCATTGCACTCACCATCGATTGAAAAAATACAGGTTGTAAGAAAAGGTAAAGTAAGAAGAGCAAAACTTTACTACTTAAGAAACATTAGAGGTAAGATTAAGATTAAGGAGAGAAGGGACTGAGCTTGAGTCTTAAATCTAAAATAAAAAAAGAAACGTATGAATGGATTAATGCTCTTGTTTATGCGGTGATTTTTGGAACAATAATAAGATTATTTGTTTTTGAAACAATGATGGTTCCAACACCTTCTATGGTACCAACCATACAGGTGTTGGATCGTTTGTTTATCGAAAAAATAACATATGATTATAGCAAGCCAAAATTAGGCGATATTATAGTCTTTTGGACACCTTTTGTTGACAAAAGTGCTCAAAAGCAACTTGGTGCATTTGATAAATTTATGGATTTATTTGCTCCGAAGAAATTTGATGGTCATGTGAAGTATGTAAAAAGATTAGTTGGTGTTCCTGGAGATACATTAGAATTAGTGCCAGATAGTAAAATATGGGAAAAATTAAAATCAGATAAAGATTTTACACCACCATATTGGTTAAAGAAAATCATAGATTATTATAATGGTGTGGAAAATGTTCCATCAAGTGTAAAAAATTCTGTAGCTCAATTATATGTAAATGGTAAGATACCAGAAGGATTTGAAAATAGATATTATTATATTGATGGGATTTTTGCTTCAAAAGACTATTATAAATTTATGGCATATCCAGAAAAATATAGTAGCGATATATATAGAGCTTATAGCGAAATAAGAAAACCTATGTTTGACCTTGGTGCTTTTAGATATTACAACAAAACACTGGATTATACAAAATATTATGAATCTGTTTTATCTAAATTGGATTTAAATAAAGTTTTTGTTGAAGAAAAAGGCAGAGTAAAAATTAATCTTCCTGATGGATTTTATTTTTTCATGGGAGATAATACAACTGAAAGTTTTGATAGCAGATATTTTGGAATAGTTCCAGAAGAAAATATAATAGGAAGACCTTTTTTAAGAATATGGCCGTATAATAGATTTGGATCTGTAAAATAACCAAAAACCGCCCAACAAAATTGGGCGGTTTAATATTGGCGGAGACGGTGGGACTCGAACCCACACGGGGCGTCAACCCCATCGGTTTTCAAGACCGACGCCTTAGCCAATTAGGCTACGTCTCCGAGAAGTATTATACCACATTAGGAGGTACTTGTCAATGAAATTTTTATTGAGACTTTTTAAAGAATATGAAATTTCTTTGAACGAAAATTCATATAATAAGCTGAAAAAGTTTATTGATTTAATAATAAATTACCCTGTTAATCTTACTGCAATAAAAGATTTTGAGATAGCTTTTAAATCCCTAATTTTAGATAGTCTATATCCTTTTATTAAATTTGTTAAATTAAAAGATAATTATAAATTTTTAGATATTGGGACAGGAGGTGGAATTCCAGGGATCCCACTATCAATAATGTATCCAAAAATTAATTTTACACTTTTGGATAGTATAGAAAAAAAAATAAAAGGTGTAAAATTTTTTATAAACGAATTGGATTTAGAAAACGTTAATGCTATAAGTGAAAGAGTAGAAATTTTTTCAAAGAATAATTTATCTTCTTTTGATTATATTACCGCTAAAGCAGTTTCAAGAAGTGATGTTTTATTAGAATATGCGGCACCGTTATTAAAAACAGATGGACTTTTATTTCTGTATAAAGGTCCAACATATATATCTGAAGAAAGGAAATATTTAATAAAAGCTGCTGAAAAAATATATTTTGATATTGTAGAGGAACATTATTACAGACTTTTTGAAAAAGATAGAGTATTTATTATATTGAAAAAAACTGGGGAAACTCCGTCTATTTTTCCAAGAAAAATTGGTATGGCGCTAAAAAAACCTTTGGGAGGTATTTGATGATAAGGCTTATTGTCGATACATATCATATGGGGTCATGGAATATGGCATGTGACCTTTCT
The DNA here is from genome assembly GCF_001021175.1 of Marinitoga sp. 1155. Classification (NCBI taxonomy): domain Bacteria; kingdom Thermotogati; phylum Thermotogota; class Thermotogae; order Petrotogales; family Petrotogaceae; genus Marinitoga; species Marinitoga sp. 1155. Next base: position 6,680 of record NZ_AZAX01000021.1, read on the forward strand.
ATTGCTAAACATGTAGGAAAGGGAATACAACCAACAACGATAAGATTATATGGTTGGACATTACCAACTTTATCGCTTGGAAGGTTTCAAAAAATAGAGGATATAGATATAGATTATTTGAGAAATAACAATATAGATATTGTCAGAAGGCCAACAGGCGGAAGGGCAGTTTTACATAATAAAGAAATAACATATCTTTTTTCAGCGGCTACCAAACATCCGTTGCTTCCAGATAATGTAGTTGGAAGCTATAAAGTAATTGCTGAAGCTTTGAGGAAAAGTTTAGAAATTTTGAAAATACATTGTGATGTTGAAAAAAATAAAAACAAGCATCTTAATACTCCAGCATGTTATGATGCACCATCTATATATGAAATTACAGTTGATAAAAAAAAGTTTATCGGTAGTGCACAATATAGAAATGAAAATTATATTTTACAACATGGTTCTATACCATTAAGTTTTCCATTGAAAAATTATGTAAATTCATTTAAATTATCTCAGGAAAAGAAAGAAAAATTATATAATCACCTGGAAAAAAAAGTCATTGATATAAAAAGTATTTTAAATAAAGAAATTTCTTTTGAAGAACTAGCTGAAGCATTAAAATACGGTTTTGGAAAGGAATTTAATGAAGATGTATTTATTGGTGAACTTTCACAATCTGAATATGATCTTACAAAAAAACTTGTAAAAAAATTTGAAATTGATATCGATACACTTTAGGGATGGAGACCATCCCTAATTTTATTTAGTTTTTCTATTTTAATATAAAATGCTTTTTTTGTTAAACAATAATGTTAGTAATAGTAACATTAATGATTTATCATTTTTTCAATATTATAAAATTGTAGGGAGGGAGAGACATGAAAGTTACTGATTTAGTTAGAAAAGCTGCTAAAAAATTAGAGACTCCATTTTTAGTATTGGATATAGAACAGGTTAAAAAAAATTATTTAAGATTAAAAGATTCAATGAAAAATGTGGAAATATTTTATGCGGTTAAAGCAAATTCTCATATTGAAATATTAAAAGTTTTAAGGGATTTAGGTTCTTCTTTTGATGTTGCATCAGTTGGAGAAATTAATAAGTTATTATCTCTTGGAATATCGCCAAAAAAAATGAGTTTTGGAAATCCAATAAAAAAAGAAAAAGATATAGCTTATGCATGGGAAGTTGGAATTGAATATTTTTCTGTTGATAGTGAAATGGAGGTAGAAAAGGTTGCAAGAAATGCTCCGGGCTCAAAAGTATACGCAAGGATTGCAACAAGTTCTTCTGATAGTGATTGGCCATTGTCCGGAAAGTTTGGAACGGATATAGATCATGTTATTTCTATTTTAAATTGGGCAAATAGACATGGATTAAAGCCCTTTGGAGTAAGTTTTCATGTTGGTTCTCAATCTTATAATAAATATAAATGGCAAGAAGCTATTTTAGAGTCGAGTGTTGTTTTTAATAAACTTTTGAAAAATGGAATTGAATTAAAAATGCTAAATTTAGGTGGAGGAATACCTGTTAAACATACAAAACCAATTCCAACAGTTGAAGAAATTGGAGAGGTTGTTGAAGACTCCATAAGGGAATATTTATGGAAACACAAGAATTTAATGATAGTTTCTGAACCGGGAAGATCTATGGTGGGAGATGCAGGAATTTTAGTTTCAAGAGTTATATTAAAAAGCAGAAAAGGAAGTAAAAAATGGATATATTTAGATGTTGGTGTATTTCATGGATTGATGGAAACTATAGAAAATTTTCAGTATGAAATTCAGGTTGAAGGTAAAAATCATGGTAATAAAGATGTTTTTACAATAGCAGGGCCAACATGTGATAGTGTGGACACAATTTATGAGGATACATTATTGCCATCAGATATTGATTATAATGATATTGTTTATTTTATAAATTCAGGTGCATATACAGTTGAATATTCTTCATATTTTAATGGTATAGAACCTCCAAAAGTTTATACACTTGATGAATTAAAGGAAATTTTAAAAGATTGAGGAATTATATAATAAAATTTTATCGAAGTTATAAATATAAAATTTGCAAGTATTGATCTCGTTCAGACGATCATTTACTTATCTGATAAAATTATAATAAAAAACTTTGGAGTCAATTATTAGGTACAAAATATTTCTCAAAATAATATATCGTTCAAGCGGTGAAATTTCTAATCTTCAAAATTTTTCATTCTCGCCGGTCGCTCAGACTCGCATCCATGCTCGGCTTTGCTCAAAATCACATCCATGTGATTTTGACCGGCAACATTCAAAATTTTTTCAGGAAATTTCAAGCTTTCTCTCATATTATTTTTTGAAATATTTTGTTATTAGTTCTAAAAAAATATGATAGTCATAAAAATTATTTATAATTGTTTGTAAATTTTATGTATTATAAATTATATATGATTAATAATAATAACGAATTATAATCTGAGAAAAGGCTTGAAAATTCCCGAGTTAAATATTTGCGTGAGCTGTCAAAAAAACAGGACGTTTTTTTGAGCGAAACCATTGCATGNNTGATTCGTTATTATTATTTCCTATTTATTCCGATAAAATTATAATTACTTGAAAAAACATTTGAATTTGAAATTGTTTATTCTGTAATATACCTCTGATATAATAACAAAAAGAGGTGATTTTATGGTCAGAAAAGACGCGTATTTATTATTGCGTGAATTTGATAAAAAGCATTATATTCCACAAAAATCTTTTGATTATTTTACTAAAATTTATTCAAATCAGGATATGGCGTTATTAAAAAATCTTGTATGGGGAACTATAAGGAATCTTGTGAAAATAGACTTTTATTTAAAAAAACTGATTAAAAATTATAAAAATATTCCACCTGCTTCTAAATGGATATTGAGATTAGGGGCATATCAAATTCTAAATGGTTTTAAGCCTTATGTTGCTGTAAATGAAACGGTTAAAGTTGCGAAAAATAGAAAAGTTAGAGGATTGGTTAATGCTACGCTTAAAAATCTTATGAGGAAAAAAGATGATTATATTTTGCCTCCATGGATAGAATTTTCAATTCCAAAATGGATATATGACTATATGAACGAACACTTTCCGGAAGATTATGTCAACGCATTCTTGAAAAAAAGTTATTCAATTAATCCACTTACCTTAAGGACAAATACATTAAAAATTTCTCGAGATGATCTTATAAAAAATTTATCAGAATACTCCATTAAACCAACAATTCATTCTCCTTTTGGAGTTATTATTGAAAATCCAAAATTTCCAATTGAAAGTACAAAAGAATATTTAAAGGGTTATTTTTATATTCAGCATGAAAGTTCTCAAATTATTCCATTAATTTTAAACCCTCATCCAGGTGAAGCTGTCCTGGACATGTGTGCGGCTCCTGGAGGAAAGACAACAGAACTGGCACAGTTGATAGATAATAAAGGAGAGATTGTAGCTTTAGATATCGATATTGATAGGCTGGAACTTATTGAAGCAAATATTCAAAGATTGGGAATTAATATAATTAAAACAAAATTAATATCCGGCATTGAATATAATGAAGAAAAATATGATAAAATACTTATTGATGCACCGTGTTCTTCTTTAGGGACGGCTTCAATTCATCCTGAAGTCTTTCATAGAATTACAAATAAAGATTTTATTAAATATTCAGATGTTCAGATAAAATTATTGGAAAATGCTATTAGTAACTTGATTAAAAACAATGGAGAAATTGTATATTCTACATGTACAATTTCGATAGAAGAGAATACGAAAATTATGAAATATATATTCGAAAAGTTTTCGAATATAAGCTTTGAAGAAATTGATTTGAATAAATATAATATAAAAAATTATTATGATGGTTTTGGATATTATTTTTATCCTGATGATACATTAATACCATTTTATGTGGCAAAAATTAAAATAAAAGAAAGGGGTTAAACATGAAAGTTGCGATAATAACCACCGGTGGAACTATTGCTATGGTTCATGACCCTTTATTGGGGGTAATACCTTCTGAAGAAAGAAATAAACATTTAAACGAAATCCCTGAATTAAAAAAGATTGCTGAAACTGAATTAATTGAATTTACCAATATACCAAGTCCGCATATGACACCAAAAATTATGTTTGAACTTTCAAAATTTATAAAAAAAGTTATTTCTCGCAAAGATATTAATGGTGTTGTTATAACTCATGGAACTGATACTCTTGAAGAAACCGCATATTTTTTAGATTTAGTTTTGAATGAAAGGAAACCTGTTGTATTAACAGCTGCTATGAGAAATTGGAATGAACCAAGTACAGATGGACCAGCGAATTTAATTTCTTCTGTGCGAGTCGCATCATCTAAAAAAGCTATGAATAAAGGAGTTCTTGTGTGTTTAAATGACGAAATTCATTCTGCCAGAGAAGTAACAAAAACTTATACAAGTAATGTGGCAACCTTTGACTCTCCAGGGTATGGGCCTCTGGGTATTGTTGACGAAGATGCTGTAATATTTTATAGAGAATCACTTTTAAGAATGCATATTGATGCCAATGATGTGGAGGATAAAGTTGCTTTAATTAAAACGTATACAGGTGATGATGGAGCAATTTTGAAAGTTTTACCTGATCTTGAGTTTAAAGGAGTAGTTATTGAAGGTTTTGGAAGAGGAAATGTTCCTCCAAAAGTTGCTGATAAAATAGAATGGCTGGTTAAGGAAAAAAAGATACCTGTTATTGTTGTTTCAAGATGTTTTAAAGGAAGAGTTTTAGGCGTATATGGGTATCATGGTGGAGGAGCTGATTTGAAAAATAAAGGCGCAATACTCGGAAATGAAGTTTCAGGACAAAAAGCAAGAATAAAATTGACAGTAGCTCTTGGGGTTACGAACGAAATTGAAGAATTAAGAAAATATTTTGAACTTAATGGAGTTGATTAAAATGAAATTAAGCCCTAATTTAAAAGGTGCTTTATTTTCTGCGGTTTATTTTATAATATTTATAAGTATAGCGTTCATTTCAAGAGATGTTTTTGCAATTATAATCTTTACTATAGGTTTTGTTCTGGCTATAAATCTTATAGCCAAGGGATTGAATCGTTTGAAAATTCCAATGAAAATTGCAAATATTCTAGCGCTTATTAGTTCTTTATTCTTTTTATATTTATTACTTGTGTTGTTAATACCAACAGTAATTAAAGAAATTAGCAATTTTGTCGTTTTTTTAAATGACTTTTTTCAAAAAGCGCAATGGAAAGTATTGTTGCAAAATCAACCAGAAAATATTGTTGATAATATAGAAAATTTTATGAATTCACTACAACCTAAGTTAATAGAGTTATTATCTAATTTTATTGAATTGATTCCAACATATGGTCAAAGAGCTTTCACTTTTTTGTTTTTCTTAACTATCGGAACTATATATTTTAGTTTTTATTTTGAGTCATTTAAAGAAAAATTACAGTATCTTTATCCGAAATCTTTGAGAAAAACAGCAAATGAGTTTTACAATGAAACGTTTAATCAGATTGAACATTATGTTGTTGCTACGCTATTAGCTTCAGCCTTTGTTGGTGTTTCAGCCTTTTTAGCAATGTCTTTTTTAGGGATTAAATATCAGTTATTACTGAGTTTTTGGGCAGCTGTTACAAATTTTATTCCTGTTATAGGCGTTGTTTTAGAATTTATTCCTATGATTATAGTCGGAGTTTCAAGTGGATTAACAACTATGTTATTATTTTTGCTTATAATGTCTGTTATACATGGTATAGCATTTATTATATTTATTTCAATAATGAAAGATTATGGTCGAATTAATCCAGTTATTACTATTTTTTCATTATTAATATTGGGTTCAATTATAAGCCTAACAGGGGCCTTAATTGCTGTACCGACAGCTATGATAATAAAGGTTTTCTGGCAAATTTATATAAAACCAGAACTTGAAAGGGGCTAAAATGAAAAAAACTTTTGTTTCTTTTTTTCTAGTGTTATCGATTATACTTTTTTCTATTTCTATTGAAGATATTAAAAATCTTTCAAAAATGCCAGATACTTTAAATCAAGCATGGGGTGAATTCATTAAATATATTGCAGAAAACCCTGATGACCCTGCTATTGGTGTGCTTGGAGAAGTTTTATCTGCAAAAAAGTATTTTTATAAAAATTATAAAAATGCTCCATTTTTTGAAGCACTAATTCAAGAAAATTTTAATAAATTTTGTGGTTCTTTAGGTTTATACAATAACATATTAAATGAAGATGAAACGGGATTAATTCTAAAAATTTTTCCACAAATACCTTTAATTGTTAAAAGAACTTTAGAAACAGGGATTATGGAGTTAAATTCTTATAAGAATTTATATAAATTAGAAGGTCTTGAGAAATATATAACCCCTTTTTCTTATGAGGGTTTTTTACAAATTCTGGTTGATAAATCAATAAAATCCCCAGTTTTTTTAGATAAAGATATGGAAAACTTTATAGTTAAATTTGTTCCAAAGTCTAAAATTCGGGATATTAACAATATATTGAATAATTCAACATATTTTTTAGACGAAAACAATTATATGGGAGCATTTAAACTATTGAGTTTTTTGAAAGAACAGGGGGTAATAAGCGCAAATGAATTGCAAACATATTCATTATTAAAAAAATATTTTGATTTAAAAACAAAAATAGGGGAACTGTCTTCTAATATATATATAATTTCACCAGAAGAATTGTTAGATTTTACATTAAATGTTTTAGATATAGTCGATCAAACGGTAAATTTGAATATAGAAAAAAATACATTATATACATTATTAGAAGGAGTTATCAAAACCATACGTATAAGAATTGAAAGTTCAAATAAGATAATATTTAAAAATATTCCTGATAAATTAGATAATTTAATTGAAAAATCACCGTCTGATATAAGTAAAGAACTCGCAAGTTTGAAAAAAATAATATTAAATTCAACTTTACAAAATACAAAAGAGCAAAAGACATCAGATATTTCTACTTCGAGTAAGGCGACATCTGCTGAAAAGGGAGAAAGTAAAGGTTTTATTATTTATCCAGCTATAGTTATTATTTTGATAATATTGCTTGTATTATATATTCCCTATAATGTTGTTTCATATAAAAGTGTTGAATTTTATATGAATTTGAAAATGTATAAAGTTGCATTAAAAGTGGTTGAAAAACTATTGATTAAAAATCCAGATGATTATAAAGCTTATATATTAATGGCCCGAATCTTAGAAGAGTTAAATGAAATAGATAAAGCAATGATTGCTTATAAAACAGCACATAACAAAAGAAAAAATCATGATTTAAAATAGTAATCCAAAATCAGATGGATAAAAAATCCGGTAGTTAAAGATAAAGCAATGAATAAAGTTTTATAATCAACAGAATAATAATTTGAAGTTTTAAGAAAATATAATATTATTCCGGTCAAAATTCCAGTAAATGGGCTATGCCATTTTCCTCTATGTTTAGTAATATGATTGAATAAAATACCGAAAATCCATCCAAGTATAATTCCTATTATAATATATATTGTTTTTATTAAATAAATATTTATTGAAAGAAAGGAAAGAAAATTATAATATTTTTCTATCTTGAATATAGAATAAATTCCTGCTCCAATTAACAATATTCTGAATACTCTGTTTATCAACGACATATTATGGTCGACATCGGGCAAATCTGAACCTAATACAAAGAAAAAAAATGCTGTTAAAATTAATGTATCGTTTTGATAAAAATCAATGTTAAAAAAATTCATAATTGCTGAATATAATAAAAAATAAACTGGATAAAATAAAATTCCTGTTATTATATGTGTTTTAAAATTTGGCATACATTATTCTCCTTTCAGGTGGTGATATTTTGAATATATTAGGTATAGATGCTTCCAATAAAGGTGTTTTGATTGTATTGAAAAAAGATGATTCTATATATTATAAAGAAAATTTCGAAAAAAATTCCGGCAGTTATATTATTTCAATGATAAATTCAGTTTTAAAAGAAAATTATATATGCATAGATGATATAGATTTATTTGGTTGTACAATAGGGCCAGGATCATTTACAGGTATAAGAATCTCAATAGCATCAATACAGGGATTGCTCTTCAGGAAAAAGAAAAAGGTTGTTCCTCTTATTTCAACAGATTTGCTGTATAGTAGTTATAATACGAATAACAATTCATCTCAACAGATAGCAATCTTAAAAAGGGCTCGTGTCGATGCTGCGTATGTAAATATATTTGAAAATAATAAAAGTACTTTTGGACCAGAACTTGTTCATTTGGATGATTTAACGGCTCTATTGAAAAAAGATACAATTTTATTAGGTGAAGAGAGTTTATATTTCAAAGAAAAATTAAATCTGGATAACCGGGTAGAAATTGCGAATATATCTCCTAAATCTTTTGTAAATTATATTGAAAAAAATAGAGAATTATCAGTCTTACCAGAAGATCTTAAAGTTTTGTATCTTCAAAAACCACTTGCAGTTGAAAATTTTGAAAAAAAGAATAATGTAAATATAAATAAAGATATTTATAACTAAAAATAATTATAATATCTAATTAAAAATAGCCCTGAGGGCTATTTTTTTTCAAATAATTTCTTTACCTGGGAAATATCTTTAACCTTTGTAGCTGAAATATTTTCTTCTATAATACTTTTGTATACTTCTTCCCTATATATTTTGAAATCTTTTGGACCTTCAAATCCCAATTTTATAACCGATCCTTCGATGGATAAAACCTTTAACTTTAAAATTTTATCTTCTATCATTATAGTAATACCTTCATTATTTTTTCTTGATAAGACTAACATAATCATGCACCCCTTTCATTATCAGGTGCTTGTTTTTTGATAATTTCATTGCTTCTTTCTATTTCTTCTTTTACATTATGTTTTAGATGATATAGTTCGTTATCCAAAATAATTTGAATACCTTTGTTGTTTACTTTAGATATTACTATAGGTGCTTTTAGATTTACGGTAATATTATCAGGGTCTCCATGAGGAATTGTCATTATTGAAAAGATTTTAACATCTTCTGGATTATTTATATTTAAATATTCGACTAAGTCTTTTGATAATTCAAATGAATAATCCGCTCTAACCAGTATTGGATCTATTATAGGGAAGGTTATATCAGGATTTTCCAATGAAATTAACCATTGTATAGGAAATGTATCCTTTGAAAAATAAACATAGAACTCCTTTAAATTTTCAAACCCTGGAATTCCATTTTCAAAGGTGATTATTTCATCATCAGAAATTTCCAATTCACCAAATTTGGTATTGAATTTTTTTGTTTTTTTAGATATTCTGGAAACTTCTTTTATCTGTCTTTCAAGAATTTGCTGACTTATTATAATTTCATCTCGTATAACATGTTTCAAAGATAATTCCTCATTGTCTAAAATATATTGTATTCCTTTATTTGTTTTTTTAGAAATAATTAAAGGTGCTTTTAGATTTACAGTAGCGTTTTCCGGATTTTCATGAGGTATTGTCATTATTGCAAAAACTGCGGCATCATTTATATTTTCTATATCTAATTTTTTAGCTATTTCAATAGGAAGTTGAACCTGATAGTCTATTTTTATTAATTTAGGTTCAATAATAGGAAAAGATACAAGTTCATCTTCTAAAGATAATAACCACATTATAGGATATGTTTCTGGAAAGGTAAATATAACAAATTTTTTCAAATTTTCAAATCCGGGAATACCATCTTCAAAATAAATGATTTCATCATCTTCTACCTCAATTTCACCAATTCGAGTATTATATGTTTTTAATGCCACTTTTGATCTCCTCCCTATCTAATAAAGTCCACAAGGGACTGTGGTAATATTTGTGCAGTTGTTTTTAATGCTGCCTGCAAAGTTGTTTGTTCCAGAGATAAATCACTTAATGCTTTTGGTAAATCTGTTCCTATTAATTCGTTTATAATATCTGTATTGTTGTCTACAACCTTTTCAAATCTATTTTTCATAGATTCCAGCATATTATCAACACTTCCTACTCTGGCAAGATTGGCATTTACTTTATTCAGTATATTATCAAGTGATCCAAGATCGCGTTCTATATCATCATTATTTCCTTTTTCTACGGAATTTATAAGTCTATCCAATATACCAAATACAGTTTCACCCGAATCTGTTTTAAAAACATCATAAACTGTTACGCCATATTCTATGTCTATATGTTCAATAGGAAGTTTGGCTCTTATATTCGCTTCCTGAGGAGTATTAATGACTACACTTTCATTTTCTTTTCTAACAGGAGGAACATTAGTTTTTGCACCACCGAAAATATACTTTCCTCCAATTTGTGTATTGGCGAGTTTATAAAGATGTTCTTTTAATTGTTTTAATTCAAGAGCAATATGATTTCTATCTTCAACAGTTTGCGTGTCATTGGCAGCCTGAACGGTTAATTCTTTTATACGATGATTGACATTTTGCATTTCCTGTAATGCTGTATCGTAATAAACAAGTACTGAACGTGTGTTTTTTATATCATCTATGTATTCATTTAGTAATCTATTTCGACTCATTAAATAACTCGATTTTCCAGCTTTTGTTGGATCATCGGATGGTCTATTTACAGTTTTACCTGTACTTATTTGCTCACTTAATTCTTCTCTTCTTATATAAGAATTCCTTATATTTTTTAAAGCATTATTTGCTATCATGCTTTGAGTAATTCTCATAAAATCACCTCATCAATCCATTAATTATTCTGTCTAGCATTCCGTCAACAACATTAATTACTTTAGCTGCAGCATTAAAAGCCTGTTGATATTTTATCATATTTGTCATTTCTTCATCCAGAGAAACACCTTTTACGCTCTCACGTTGATTTAAAAATTCTGTTCTTAAACTATCGCTATTTATTTCCATTCTTTTAGCTTTTTCTCCTGATAATCCAACATCTGTTATCATATCTGAAATATAATCATCAAAATCATGTCTTCCATCTGAAAAAATCTTTACGCTTTTTAATAAATATCCATCTTCCCAGAGAGTTGATGAATGCTCACCTGATGGAATAACGGTATCGATATCACCATCATTATCTGAATCTATTCTTTTACCTAAATCCATAGCCAGCATATCAGGATTGTTCAATAAATAATCTTTAACCTTTAGGTTTTTAGCCATATCCACACCATTGCCCAAAATGAATTTAGACGTGTATTTTAATTTATCTTCAAGCGTATTAGTACTGAAATCTGGGTTTAGTAAGGTGAAGTTTTCTGAATAATCCTGTGAATTTTCATGTTTCCATAATCCAAGCAATTCGAATAATCTTTCGGGACCCTTAATTTCTGCATTTTTTAAATCATAATTAAGTGTTTTATCCGCTTTTAAAACAAATCTTCCACCCGGTGTATAAAATGCCAGAACACCTGTATTTGTATTGTTTATTTTTTCTGTTAAACTCTGTAAAGAGTCTCTATGAAAATCTATTTGAACCTTTTTTCCCTGAATAGAAATAAAAGAACCAAAATCAAGAAAATTCATTCTCCATTTTAAATTTTTATCAGATTTTAGAGTCAATTTAGCACTTTGAGTATCTGTTGCCCATCCCTGAGATACTAATTTATTTGCTGCAGAATTTTCGTCATAATAGAAATTTTCTAACTTTATTGAATTTGAACCTATTTTTATTTCTATACTATCAATGTTGTTCCAGCTAAACGTATTGCCATCAGCACCAGGTAATATTTCGAATTCTTCTCCATTTTGTATTATCTGAAATTCATTATTTGTGCCTATAGTGCTATTGTTTAAAGAGTTTTTTTGTATAGTAGTTGCGAATTGTGGAGTAGAATCTTTATAATTTATTGTTATATTTACATTATCTGTCGGTTGATAAGAGGATAAATCAAAACTTTTTGTTTTATATGCATATAAGCCAAATGAATTTTTAAGAGAATTTTGAGATGCATCCAGTACAGATAAATCAACTGAATTGGAATTCATTTCATGTAGCATTCCATTTGGATCGTCTATAATCACATTTTTCATATCTGTATAAGCTTTATCTGTTGGTACTATATATAATTCGTTATTTCTAACAAAAGCTCTTACCAGTTTTAATCCACCATCAGTATTACCATCACCATCAGAATCTGTGTTTATCCTTTGAGCTATATCGTTTAATGAAGTTACGCCTGTTAAATCAAGAGTTTCAGAATAATTTCCCGGTCCTTTAAATGTCATTATTCCCTGAGTATTTGATGTTGGGATATCTGTCCATTTTAAAGCTTCAATATCTTTCGTCGGAAGTCCCAGTTGTTTGAAAACATTTCTATTAAAATCTATTATTAACCTATTATCGAGAGAGGCTCCTCCTTCATTTGAAAAAGTTAATAATCCACCATTTTGAGTGCTATATTTGTAATTAAAATCGGCTCTGAATTTATTTCCGGTATTTAAACTATCAAGGGTTTCTCCACTATTTATTGTAGCTGTATAATCAGTATTATCTTCAAACCCATTTTCTATATTTATTAACTCACCAGAGCCAATATCGAAATTAACCTTTATGTTGTTTATTGTATTTTGATTAAATTTAATATAGCTATCAACATAATTTTTAGGCTCTCCGCTTAACAGAATATTTCCCGCTATTCTTCTTAATTTATCTGTACTAAGATTTCCTGATTGTATTTCTTCAAAAAAATTCATACCTTTTATTGTTCCAGTTAAATCATAACCTTCTTCATGTATTAGATTTAATGTATCATAAAAAGTTGCCGCTAATTCATTTAATCTATTTAATTGACTGTTTATAACGTTATCTCTTAATTCGAATGTAGCTCCTAATGTTCCGCTTTTTACATCTATTTTCCCATTATCCACAAAAATATAATTTTTATCGTTAATTTCTTTAATTTTTAATTTTTTATATATACTTCCATTCAGTATTTCATGATTTTTTAGAAAAATATTTATTTGTCCATCCTTTTTCTCTTTAAAGGTAAAGTTTAGCTTTTCTGATAAATCATCAAGCAATTTATCTCTTTTATCAAGTAAATCATTAGCTTCTATATTTTGTGCTTTTAATTCTTTTATTTGACTATTTAAATTGGATAATTCTTTGAGTTTTGAATTTATTTCTTTTGTTATAGTATTAATATCATTATTTAAATTTTGTTGAATATTTTCTATATCTGAGTATAAACTATTCATTTTATTTGATAATTCCTGAGCTTTATATATAAGTTCTCTTTTATTTTCCGGAACTGTTGGTTCGGATAATATTTTATGAATTGATCCCCAGAATTCATCAAATGATTTTCTAAATCCATCTTCTGAAGGCTCGTTATAAAGAGATTGTATATAATTTAAATTTGAATTCATTGTTTTCCAATATCCATAGTCACTATTGTATTTTCTATATTGAACATCAAGAAATTTATCCCGTATTCTTTCTATTGATTCTATTTTAGAGCCTGTTCCAAGCTCAAATCCACCATAATTAATGGTGGTATTTGTAGAAATATTAACCTGTCTTCTTGAGTAGTCAGGATTGTTCACGTTGGCAATATTTTGTGATACAACATTCATAGCTCTTTTATTTGAGAAAATTCCCGACATTCCTGTGTGTAAAGTATTAAATAATGACATAAAACCACCTCAACCCTGCCAATTAGCCCCGCTATTTGGTATTAGATTCTTATATCCACCATTTTTGTTATAAACGGGTATATTATTAGGTTCTTTATATAATTTTATTAATATATCGTTGTATTCCAGTTTGGTCTTTAATAATTCTTTTAACGTTTCATTTGTGCTGGAAATATCAAGAAGAATTTCAGACATTTTCTTTAGTTCATCTGATACTTCTCTGTCTGTTTTAGAAAAAAAATCAATAAATGCATTTAAAGTGTTTTTTAAATTGTACATTTTTGATGTTTCTTCAAATATTCTAATTCTTTGTTTTTCTAATTTTGATAATTCCAGAGACTTTTCGCTTATCTTAGATAAATGGTAATTCAATGATTTAACATCTTCATTATTTAAAATCCCATTTTTTAATTTTTCCATAAAATAAAAAAGATCCACGAGGATATTCAACTCCTCGTGGATTATTTGTTTTATATTAATATCTGGCATATTAGTACCCTCCAAGCATTTTTTCAGCTATTTTATCAGCGTCTATTTTATATAATCCCTTCTCAATGGCCTGGCGCAACTCATCCACGAGGTTTTCCCTTATTTCAGGGATATCATTCCTGGCCATTTCTATATATTTTTTTGAAGAGCCGTCAACTGATACCTTTACAGGAGAATTATCCTGTTTTATTATTCTACTTTCATTGGAGGTTTTCCCTATTTTATTTTCTCTTTTTATCGTTTCGTTTTTTACATATTGCTGATATACGCTGTTCAGTTTATTTATATCCATAATTACACCTCCGAAATAATCCTGGTCATAATATATATCGTCGAAAAAATGCCAGATATTAATATTAAATTCTTACTTGAATATTCAATTTATCATGTAATTCCTCTATTGTTTTTTTAGCAATTACATTTACTTCATCGTCTGTTAGAGTTCTATCTTTAGCTCTGTATGTAACAGTTATTGTTAAACTTAATTTTCCTTCATCTATATTTTTCCCCTTATATATATCAAAAATTTTAATTTCCTCAACTAATTTTTTTCCAGTTTTTAATATAATATTTTTTATGTCTAAAAAAGTAATTTTATTGTCAATTAATATTGAGTAATCTCTTCGCATGGATGGATATTCAGTTAATACAACCTTATTTTTTTTCATATGTTTGAATTTATATAATTTTTCTATATCTATTTCTGAAATATAAACAGGTTGATTTATATCATATATATCTTTAGCTATATCGTTGTCAATTTTTCCAATAAACCCAATATATTCACCCTTAATATAAATATTTGCACTTTGTGAATAAGACAAACCTTCTATATTCTCTCTTTTAAATTCAGCTTCAATTCCAAAATATTCGAATAAATTATCCAGAGAACCTTTAAATGTATAAAAAGAAATATATCTTTTATCGGTATAATCATAAGGATTTTCTTCTCCGATAGCAATAAAAGCCAGTTTTTCAACTTCTTTTACACCAGTTTCGCTACTTTCATCTTTTAAGAAGTTTTTTCCTATTTCAAATAATTTAATATTTCTATTTTGGTTTCTGAAATTGTAAGATGCGGATTCTAAAATACCATATACGAGTAAAGATCGCATAGTTCCTAATTCTGAGGATATTGGATTTTTTAAAAATACTTCTCCTTTTTTTAACCACATTCTTGAGTTGTCCATAAATGCGAATGTGAAAGCTTCATTAAAACCATTTAATCTCATTATTTCTGATAATTTTTCTCTGAAGTGTATATAATTTGAAACTCCACCAACTAAATTATTAATTGGTAGTTGCGATGGAATATTGTGGTATCCATAAATTCTTCCTATTTCTTCAACAAGGTCTATTTCTTCTGTAATATCAGGTCTTTTTGTTGGAATAGTTACATTAAAACCTTTATTATCTTTTTCTGAATCAAATCCCAATCTATTCAAAATATTGTTTATATCTTCATCAGCAATAGAAATCCCTAATCTTTCTTCAAGATAGTTTTTTCTTATGTATACTTTCTTTTTATTTATTTTTTCAGGATATATATCTGTCATAACTGATTTTACTTCCCCATTAGCTAATTTTTGAATTAGATAAGCTAATCGTCCCATCACAAATTCTGTATCATTTGTATCTACGCCTCTTTCAAATCTATACGAAGAATCAGATGATATTTTATGATACCTTGCGCTTTTTCTTATATTTACAGGATCAAAATAAGCAACTTCCAATAAAATTCTTTTTGTATTTTCATTAATACCTGAATCTTGACCTCCCATTATTCCACCTAGTGCCAATATTTTTTCACCATCAGTAATCAAAGTTTCTGTTCCATTCATTTCGTATTCTTTTTCATCAAGTAATATAATTTTTTCACCTTTATTTGCTTTTCTAACAATGATTTTTTCACCTATTAAATCTAAATCAAATGCGTGTACGGGATGTCCTGTTTCAAGCAAAACATAATTGGTTATATCAACTATATTGTTAATACTTCTAATACCAGCTGTTGTTAATTTTTTTACCAGCCATGAGGGTGATGGTTTCACTTCAACATTTTCCATAACTAATGCAGCATACCTTTTACATCCATCATATTCGATATGTACAGGAAACCCATTCCCTTTTTCCAAATTTAAAATTTCTGGATATCCAAAATTTTTTGCTACATTTATAGCTATAAATTCATTAGCAACACCAAAATAGGACAACAAATCTGGTCTATTTGGAAAAACTTCTATATCTATTATATCATCTTTTAATTTCAAATAATTTATAAAATCTGTTCCCGGTTCTATGTTTTCAGGTATTTTATAAACATATTCAGATTTTTCTTCTAAACCTAATTCTTCTAAAGAACACATCATCCCTTCAGACATTATACCTCTCATTTTCCTTGATTTAATTTTAAAATTTCCTGCCAGTATAGCACCATCTATAGCTACAGGTACTAAATCATTTACCTTTACTGATTTATCAGCTGTTAATATTTGCAATAATTTATCTCCAACATCTACTTTACAAATTATTATTCTATCAGCATTTGGATGATTTTCAATTTCTAAAACTTTTCCAACAATTACTCCTTTAATGCCGTTACCTAATGTTTCAACACCTTCAACATTTGTAGAATGTAACTTGATTTTATCTACCAGTTCATTGGTATCAACCGTTAAATCTATATATTCAGAAAGCCAATTTCTTGATATTTTCACTGCAAATTCCTCCTTATAATCCTAAAAATCTCATATCATTTCTATAAAATTCTCTCATATCAGAAATTCCGTGTTTTAGCATTGCGATTCTTTCTACTCCCGTTCCAAAAGCAAATCCCTGCCATTGTTCAGGATCATAACCTACATTTTTTAATACATTTGGATGAACAAGTCCTGCTCCTAAAATTTCTATCCAGCCTGTACCTTTACATACATTACACCCTTTTCCTCCACAGAACATACAATCCACATCTACTTCATATCCGGGTTCTACGAAAGGGAAATAACTTGGTCTTAATAATACTTTTCTCGAACCACCAAAATACATAGTTAAAAATCTCTCTAATGTAGCCTTTAAATGCCCTACCGTTACATTTTTATCAATATATAAGCCTTCTACCTGATTAAATGCCGGAGAATGTGTAGCATCAGGCTCATCTTTTCTATAAACTCTTCCAGGAGAAATTATTGCTAATGGTGGTTTTTGAGATAACATAGTTCTAACCTGAACAGGAGAAGTATGTGTTCTTAAAATTATATTGTCCTCTATATAAAAGGTATCCTGCATATCTCTTGCAGGGTGCCATTCTGGCGTATTCAATGCATCAAAATTATGCCATGTTGTTTCAATTTCAGGTCCTTCTACAATTTTATATCCCATTGCAGAGAAAATATCATAAATTTCCCTTATTGTTTGCTTTAGTATATGTTCATATCCAATTTTTCTTTTAGCGCCTGGTAATGTAATATCTACCCAATTTTTCATTTCTTCTTCTTCTTTTATTTTGTTTTTTAAATCTAAAAATGCATTATTCAATAATTCTTCAGCCTCTTTTTTTATACTATTTACAAAAGCGCCGAATTCTTTTCTTTTCTCCTTTTCAATTTTAGATATTTGTTTCATTAAGTTTGAAATTTCACCTTTTTTACCTAAAAATCTAGATTTTAATACCTGAAATTCCTGAATATTAGAAATGTCATTTAATTTTTCTTTCAATTCCTCTAAAATCTTTTCTTTTATTTCGTTCAATTTCGGCAGCCTCCCTGGTTATAAAAATTGATATATAGTTGAAAATGAAATTAATTAAAAGAGTTAAAAATAAAATTATCAAATATATCTTATTTGAAATAATTATATTATCAAAATTAATTATTCCAAATACAATATACATAAATAGATTTAAATATATATTTTCAAATATAGAAACTATGAATATAGCACTTAAAGCATATATTAAACTGGATAAAAATATATTATAATTAGAAAAAAAGAAAAAAATTGGTATCAAATATAGTATAATTGCAGATAAGAAAATTAAAAATCTTATAGAAATTTCTTTATAATAATGCAAAAAAAATAATTTTAAATTATTTTTGTCAAAAAGCGAAAACATCCATCCGCTAAAAAATATTACAGAGTAAAATACACTTCTTAATATTTTTATATAATAATCATATATATCTGGAAATTTTAAATTCTTTTTTTCTATAAAATAGGGTTTTACTATTTTATTAAGTTTTATTGAGATATCATATAAAAATGATTTTATATCTTTTAGAATTAAATCAAAATACTCATTATCTTTTGGTAAATATACTTTTAAAATATCATCTTCCAAAACTAAAACAGCTTTAGCTTGCTGTGGAAAAGTTTTTGAGAACATCAAATTTTTATTTTCAATAGGAAAAGAGCCATAATAAAAATATGGCTCATTTTGAAAAATATAATTAAACATCATTTGTGATAGTGAAAGAAAAATAATAAACGATAAAAATAAAGAGATAAATATACTTATTTTTGTTTTCATTATTCCCTCACATTCAATATTCTTTTTTTAAAAATTATAGGAATATATTTTCCATCAATTTCTTCTATACTATTAAATGTTTCTAAATTATCAAGTCTTTTAATATAAATACCATCTTCAAAATCTATAGGATTTCCATTTTCATCAATAACTTTATCACAAATTGCTTCCAATAAATCTTTGGAATTAGTAATAATTAAAATATTTTCATCAGACAATTTATTTTCTATGTATCTGGATATTTCCGATATAGTATCAATTTTTAAATCTTTTTTGTCAACAGAAATAATTGTTATTTTTCTACTGTCTTGCTTATTTTTTAATAATTGAAGTATATCTTTTTCTTTCCATAATTCCAGAGAAATAATATGAAAAATTCTTCTACTAAAATATGAAAGTTCTTCAGCATTCATTCCTTCCAGAATATACTCGTCAGTATATTTTTTAGGTTTAATAATTATTTTTATTAAATTATTAATTGTGTTAGTAATTCTCTCTGTATAAATACCTATTTTTTCTCCGCTAAGTAATTCTATATCTGGAAATTCAATTTTGGAATTTTTAATTTTAAGCATAATATCAGACATAATACGCCATCTCCGTTAAATTGGTATGAAATTTAAAAAATTATAAATTCCAATACCTTTAAATCTTGTATTAAATAAATTTTTTAATTATTTATGTTTTAATTCTAGATATTTCTTCCAATCTTCGTTAAATCTTTTTATTCCTTTGTCTGTTAAAGGGTGGAAAAATAATTTTTCTAATACATTAAAAGGAATAGTAGCAACATCACATCCCATTTTTGCTACTTCAACAACATGATATGGATGTCTGATACTTGCAGCAATGATTTGTGTATCAAAATCATAATTATAATAGATTTGAATAATTTCTTCTATTAAATCAAGTCCCTGATTTCCAACATCATCAATTCTACCAATAAACGGACTAACATATGTAGCCCCTGCTTTTGCGGCTAATAAAGCTTGAAGTGGGCTGAAAACAAGAGTTACATTTGTTTTTATGTTTTCGGAAGATAAAGTTTTAACAGCTTTTATACCGTCCTGTGTCATTGGTATTTTTACAACAACATATTCACTTAATGAAGCTAAATGTCTTGCTTCTTTTACCATATTTTTATAATCCATTGACGTCACTTCAGCACTAACAGGCCCTTTTACAACATTACAAATTTCTTTTACCCTTGTTTCAAAATCTATATTACCTTCTTTTGAAACTAAGGTTGGGTTTGTAGTAACTCCATCAATAATACCCCAATTCATTGCAATCTTTATTTGTTCAATATTTGCAGTATCCAAAAAAAACTTCATAATATCGCCTCCATATATAAATCTTGTTTATTAATATTATATCATAAAAAAACAAATGAGGCAATTTAATTGCCTCATTTTGCTTTTGATAGATTTATTTTAACATTTCTTATCCATAAATTTGCTGTTAAAGTTTTATAAGGATCACTGCCAAAAGTCCAGAAGATTATTCTAATGTATTTTACATCTTTATTATCAGTTATATCTTTAATATTAAAAGAGATATGAAAATCGCTATTATTAGTTAAAGGCATAGGATTTATCCAAACATGCTCTTTAAATGGATATTGAGATGAACTCCAAACAAAAGAAAATTTATCGATATTTTTTTTATCTTTATTTAAAAATGAAAAAATAATCCCTGCAGCGCTGTATGTTTTTTCTGGTAAAACCTTACTTTTCGTTACCAATCCCGCTATTTCAGAAGAAAAATCTACGAAAGAATTAATTCCATATGGTAATTCGAAATCTTTATATAATGTGTTTTCTGAATACCCCGTTTTATGGATTTTATACCAGATTGTGTTGTTTAGTGTATCTAAGCCCATATAGTTTGTACCTTCTTGTCTTCCTCCAATTTTCCAATATTTGAAATCTTTAGGCATAAAATATTTAAATAGGTGAGATTTTTCAAATAATTTAAGAGTAGTTTTTGTTTTAATAAAATTTCCATCAACAATTATTTCATCCGAAGATTTTATGTTCATATTACCTTCTTTTTGATACATTGAATTTATTGAATCTTTTATTCCATCTTTTATAATTATGATTCTTTTGTCTGAAATTTCCTGAATCTCTTTTTCCGGTGAAAAATATTTAAGTTCGTATCCAGTTTGGTTGGAGTTTGATGAGCCTTTATATACCATATTTCCTATGACATAATATGTTTCAGAAAAAATGAAACCAGATAGCAGTAATATAAGAAATAATACAAAATCCTTTTTCATATGCACCCCTCCTTGGAAAGTTCTCATTATCTTATCGTCTATTATATAAAAATATTTAATTTTAAAAAAAATTTTGTGATATAATATAATGAAAAAAATTTTATGTGGGTGATATTGTGAAAAAATCTCTTGTATTTAGCACATATTCTGAAGAAATACGCGTGGCAGTGCTGGAAGATAATAAATTAATGGAAATATTTTTCGAGGATTTAGAAGCTGGAAAATTATCCGGAAAGATTTTTTTAGGTAGAATTGAAAATGTAGTTCCTGCTTTAGAGTCTTTTTTTGTTAATATAGGAACTAAAAAAAATGGTTTTTTAAGATTTAAGGATACAACAATTGATCCGAATTCTCTACGAAGAGGTTCTTTCATTATTGTACAGGTAAAAAAAGATGGAAATTCCAGAAAAGGTCCTCAATTAACTATGAGAATAGATATACCAGGAAGATATATTGTATATATGCCGTTTGGCGAAAATAGCATAGGCATTTCAAAAAAAATATATTCATCAAATGAAAAAGATAGACTGAGAGAAATTGGAGAAATATTAATCGAAACAGAAAGGGAAGGGATAATATTTAGAACAAATTGTGAAAATGTGGATTTTGAAACTATAAAAAATGAATTTATTAATTTGAAAAAGATATGGAAAGATATACTTAAAAATGCAAAAAAATATAATAAACCCAGATTATTATATGAAGATGAAGACTTTATTCAGTATATATTGAGGGAAAAACTCAATAACAATACATATGAAATAATAACTGATGATATTAAATTATTTAAAGAATTTAATAATTTAAAAAATGAATATTTTAATTTGAAAGTTAGAAAAGTTGATATAGATGCATTTGCATGGGCGGATATTTATAATCAATTGGATGATCTTTTTTCGCGGAAAATTGAACTTCCAAGTGGTGGCATTATTACTATTGATAAAACAGAGGCTCTTACAGTGTTTGATGTTGATTCAGCAGGTAATGTTTTAGAAAAAAATGTTGAAAATACTTCATTTAAGACGAATTTGGAAGCTGCAAAAGAAATCGCGAGACAACTTAGACTTAGAAATATAGCAGGTATAATACTTATTGATTTTATAGATATGAAAGATAGTTATCATAAAGAAGAAATAATAAATATATTTAGAGAAGAAACATTAAAAGATAAAGCGAGAATTTCTATTTCTGGATTTACCAGATTAGGATTATTAGAGCTATCCAGAAAGAGAACCACTCCTTCTATAGATGCTTTGTTATTTACTCAATGTCCAGTTTGTCAGGGAACAGGTAAAATTGCATCTCCAAGAATTGTTTTTAGAAAAGCTCTGAAGGAGTTAGAGGAATCGTTATATGACCTGAAAAAGAAACATAATATAAAAGAAGTTTATATAAGTGTATATCATAATCTTTCCGGATATTTTACCAAAGAAAAGAAAAAAGAAATAGAAAAAAAATTTAATATAATTTTAGATATTGATTTTAATTGGAATGATCCTAATTCGTATAACATCAGATACAGAAAATAATGGAGGAATTTTTATGAGAATTCAATTTCAGATAAAAGAAAAAATGATTCCCATATTCGAAATAGAAAAAAATCATGATATATTAATTGTAGGTGGAATTGAAATATTTATAAAAAGTATTCTGAATATTCCCCATATATCTTTAGTTGTGAATGGAATTGGAACTAAAATAGCTATTCATTTAAAAAAAATAGGTTTGTATCCAGTAATTTTTGACTTTTTGGGGAATGATGAATTTTTAGAATTAATAAACAGATATTTTGAACAAAATGAAATAAATCTTTTTTTTTCAAGGCAACCTTATGGAACTAAACGAGTTTTAAAAATTTTAGATAAAGGTGAAGAATTGGTATATAAAGATTTTAGAAATATAGAAAAATTGGATTACAATTCTTCTATAAATATACTTGCTGATATATATAAAGAAGTAAAGAGTGTTTATTTAATATTGCAAAATTGGGATACAAATATAGTCAGAAATATTAAATTAATGGGTAAATTTTTATTTCTTGATTTTGAAGAAAGCTTGATTGTTCCAGAAAAAAAAGAAATATTTGGAGACTTTATTTTTACAAATGAAAATATAAAACTTACAGATAATATACATTATTTATATAAAGTAACATTTAAAAAAGATGGAAAAATAAAATTTGAATTTTCAGAAGAATCATGGGAAATTATACCTTTTTCACAAAAAAAAGAATTTTTGTTTGAAGCAAAATGTGCATTTAAAAGTATTGTTATCAGTTCTCTTTTTGATGGTAAATCATTAAAAGATGTTTTGCTTTTAGGAAATATTGCTTATTCATATGCCTTAGAAAATAAGGGGAAAATGATTTCAAAAATACAATTATTTGAAGAATATTATAAATTAAAATAAGAGGGAAATCCCTCTTATTTTAAATAAATTTTAAATAAATTTTAAATAAAAAATTTAATTACTTCATCAGCTACTTTTTCCTTTTCAACATCATCTACAACAACATGACCGCTTTCTTCAAGAATTATTGTCTTTACAATATCAGAATTTATATTGTTTTTTATTATATCTTTAACCTTTAATGGAACAGTATTGTCTTTTTTTGAGACAATTATTAAAGTGTCACTTTTTACTTTATTCATCCTCTTTTTAGCTAACTTTTGTAATTTATACAAATCAGCACCTTTCGGAGGAAAATTGTAAGTCCAATATTCTTTAGCTAATTTTTTCAGACAATCATCATTATATAATTCTCTTTTTTTTCTTTTGATTTTTTTTGTGAAAAATTTTAATATTGGAGTTAACTTTAATCTCCAATCTGTAGCTTCTATCGCTGGGGCTGCCAACACTATTTTTTCTGGACTAAATTGTGAAGCCAATAATAGGGTTAATACTCCCCCCATGGATAATCCCAAAACATACACTTTTTTATATGTTGTTTTTAATTCAATATATGAATCAACTACTCGCCTTAACCAATCTCTCCATGTACTATTGAGGAAATCAGTTGAATTTGTCCCATGTCCTGGTAATCTTGGAATATATACAGTATACCCGGCTTTATTTAATCTTTTTCCAATATATTGCATATTATGAGGCGAACCGGTAAAACCGTGTATTATTAACACCGCTATATCGCTACCTTTTAAAAATACAGAATTAAAGTTAGAACATAAAATTTCAGTATCTTTAGATATATTATCCAGAAACATAAAACACCCCCATTCTCAACACTTTGTATTTATTATACCATTTTTCTAAAGTTTTTAAAATAATGAACGATATATAAATTGAAAGGATTTGATTATTTTTAATTAATAATTAAAGTATATAAAAAAACAGTCGAAATAAATAATGGTTGAAAACAAATAATATTTCACATGGAGGTGGAATTATGAGGATTTATCACAACATGGAAGCTTTAAACGCATGGAGAACGCTTAACACTGTTAAAGGTGAGATGGGGAAATCTTTAGAAAAACTTTCCTCAGGTTTGAGAATTAACAGAGCAGCAGATGATGCAGCAGGATTGGCAATTTCGGAAAAAATGAGAAATCAGATTAAAGGTCTTGACACAGCAGTTAGAAATGCTCAAGATGCAATTTCGATGATTCAAACAGCAGAAGGTGGAATGGATGAAATACATTCTATATTAAAGCGTATGAGAGAGCTTGCTGTTCAATCATCAACAGATACAAACACAGATGCAGACAGAGTTCAACTGCAAAATGAATTCACAGAATTAAGAGATGAAATCAACAGAATAGCAAAGACAACACAATTTAACACAAAGAATTTATTGGATGGTTCATTAAAAGAAACAAGAGATGCAGAAGCTAAATTAGTATCTCCAGGTTCAGCTCATTTTTCAACAAGTCTTGAATCAACTACTTATACTGATGCTAATATTATTATTGAAGTGGGACAATTTAGTGGTGGGGCTAGTTCAGATATTGACATTAAATTAACAATAATTACTGCTGGCGGGAAGAGTACTTCTCTTGTTACAAGCGCGGCAGGAAAAGCTGCTAATAGTGTAGTTCTTAATGTTGGAGCCGGTAGTGTTAAAATTTCTTGGGATGGAAATCAGTTAGCCGACATTAGTGATTATGGTGGAACTTTAGCAAGTGGTACAAAAGTTGATGGTGGAGCTGTTGCAGTGTTTGGAGCTGTTACTGCAGGTTCTAGTGGTGTAAATCCATTAAATTATCATATAGGAGCAAATGAAGGACAGGTTATAAATCTTGGTTTTGAAAGTATGAAGGCAGATGATATTGGTATTACATCAGCAGTTAAAATAGATTCTCAAAGTAATGCTGAGTTTGCAATAAGTGCTATAGATGCTGCGGTATATAAAGTATCTGCATTTAGATCTAAGTTAGGTGCTGCACAGAACAGGCTTGAACATACAATTAAGAACTTAGGTGTAGCTTCTGAAAACTTAACTGCTGCAGAATCAAGAATTAGAGACGCAGATATGGCAAAGGTTATGGCAGATTATACAAGACAACAAATACTTATGCAATCTGGTACTGCAATGTTATCTCAGGCAAATCAGTTACCTCAACAGGTATTACAATTATTAAGATAATATAAAATAAAAAGAGGGCTATGCCCTCTTTTTATTAATTGACAATGTATAATAAAAAAGATTCTTCTACTACAAAAATAAGGTATGTTAAAGAATTGATTTTATATTTATTATTATCTTTACTAATTATTTTTTGAAAAAATAATAAAAATTCCCTCAAAAGAGGGAATTTTTATTAATAAACTTTTGTCTTTTTTATCCAGCCAATAACAATTGGACTTGCAATATAAAGTGAGGAATAAGTTCCAACAACAACACCCACAGCTAAACCGAAAGCAAATGGAGCTATGGCTTTTCCACCCCAGATTAAAATTGGCAATACTACAAGAAATGTTGTAAATGATGTATTAATTGATCTAACTATAACTTCATTGATACTGGTATTAACAATTTCTTCTATACTTTTCTTGCCTCTTAATTTTTTCATATTTTCTCTTATTTTATCATATACAACTATAGTATCATTTAATGAATATCCAGCAAGAGTCAAAAATGCTGCAATAGCCGCTACATTTATTTCAATATTAAATATAGAGTAAAATCCCATTGTAATTATTATGTCATGAGCTAAAGCTAAGATAGCACCAACACCAAATGAAAATTTAAACCTTAATGTAATATAAGCTAATAATAAAACTAATGAAATAATAACAGCATACCATGCATATGATTTTATTTCTTCAGCAGCATAACCTGAAACATCGTTAAATTCTAAAAAGTTTATTTTTATATTTTTTTCAGAAAATTTTTCTTTCATTGAATTAATTAAATTTTCTTTTAAAGCAGTTGATCCGGATAACGATTCTTTTAAAACAACAGAATATTGAAATAATTTAGAATTTTCAACATTCAAATTTTTAAGTTTTGCAATTTTTGCTGTTGCATAATCGGATTTTATAGAGCTCAATATATTTCTAATTTCATTTATACTTACTTCTTTATCTGAAGAAATTACAAATTCTGTTCCGCCTGCAAAATCAACACCAAGATTAAAACCTTTTGTAAAAACAAAAATCAAGCTTGTAATTACCAACAATAATGAAAGTAATATAAAAAATTTTCTTTTACCTACAAAATCGATCATTTTTTCCCCTCCTCAACAGCCACTTTTTGATATTTTTTAACATTGACTAGATGACTTGTGGACTCAAGAATAGCTCTTGATACAACTAAATTTGTAAACATACTTCCTAAAACACCTATAATCAATGTTATTGCAAAACCTCTTACTGTACCTGTTGCGAAGTAATATAATACAACACCCGCTAATACGGTTGTCAGATTTGCATCAAAAAGTGTCCAGAAGGCTTTATCAAAACCAAATCTAACGGCTGTTAAAGGAGGCCTACCATGTCTTAATTCTTCTTTTATCCTTTCATAAATAATAACATTACCATCAACCGTTGTACCAAAAGTTAAAATAATACCAGCTAGACCAGGTAAGGTTAAAATCGCATGTGTTCCCGCCAATACTCCAAGAAGTAAAGTTGAATTAAATAATAATGCAATATCTGCTACTACACCCATCCAACCATAGAAAATAATCATATAAATCATAACAACAACCAATCCTAACAAGCCGGCTTTTACAATAGTTTCAACAACATCTCTTCCTAAAGTTGGTCCTGTTGTTCTTTCCTGGAATTTAACCAGATCGACAGGTAAATTACCAGCTTTGATTAATGCAGCAACATTTCGTGCTTCTTCGATAGTTTGAATACCAGTTATTTCAGCTGCGCTACTTGTGATTTTTTGATTAACTGTTGGAGCGATAATAACTCTATTGTCTAAAATAATAGCTAATCTTTTTCCAATCAAATTACCAGTTATTAATTCGAATTTTTTACTTCCCTGTGAGCTAAACCTAAGATTAACTAAAAATCCTTTTTCCCTTGTGTTTATATCAGCATTAGCATCTATTACTTCTGTTCCTGTAAATTCAAAAGGTTCTTTACCGAAAGTAAAATATTTTTTTACTTTATACCATGTTGTTTCATCATACATATCTCTGACATAATCATATAAAGGTTCATTTTTTCCATTTATAACCACATATTTATTTCTTTTAACTTCTGGTTTTATATCGGATGTTTGTATATCAACGACTTCTGCGAAAAAGAGTTTTCCTCTACTTCCGATTAATTTTTCGGCAGTTTCAATATCTGTAATTCCAGGTATTTCGACACGAACTCTGATTTTATTTCCACTAACAATTTTTGATACAACTGCTTCAGTGTATCCTGCAGCATCTAATCTTTTTCTCAATACAAGAATAACATTATCTATAATTTCATTTGGATCTGTACCTTCATCAAGTTTCATATTATATTCCAACATACTACCGCCTTTGATATCCAGGCCAAGCTTAATGTTCGAAAAGAACTTAAAAATTCCAGTATTTTCACTTGCAGTTTTTGATGGCCAAAAAAATAGCAATAATGCGGTTAGTATAACTACTACAGAAATAATTACTCTAACTTTGTGTGCTTTCACAAAACCAACCCCCTTGAATATTACTTTTTATTTTCTTCTTTGTTGGATTTAGATAAAATAGCAACTATTGAACTTTTGGTAATATCCAACTCTGTTTTATCAGCAGTTCTAATTCTGACAAAATCATTATTAATATTCACTATTTTTCCTATAATCCCTGATTGTGTTAAGATTTTATCATCCTTTTTTAGTTTTGAGAGCATATCTCTATGCTTTTTTTCCTGCCTTTTTTGTGGCATTATTATTAAAAAATACATTAAACCAAAAATTAATACAAACGGAAATAATATTCCAAAAATACCTCCTGAAGCTGTTGTTGCAGCGCTTCCTGTAGTGGTTTGAGGAGCTGCCGCTTCAGGTGGACCAAAAAATAAAAAATTTGTTATACTATAAAAATTCATAATAACTTCACCTCCGAATAAAATTTTTCTTAGAATATTATAACACAGATTCGTGATTTATGGAAATTTTTATGATATAATAAAGAGGGAAATTTAATATTTTTGTGGAAAAAAATATTGAATAACGATCAAGGGGGTATGAATATGGAACTTTTAAAAGAACTTGAAAACATTATAAACAATTTAACTGAGAAGTACAACAGACTCAAAGAAGAAAAAGAGGCTTTAAAAAAAGAAAATGAAGAATTGTATGCAGAATATGAAAATCTTTCAAGAGAAAGAGATGCATTAAAAAACCAACTTGAAGAATTAAAGAAAAACGAAGAAGATATGGAAAAATATATCAAGGATATCAATTATAAATTAAAAGAAATCCTTGGCGAAGACAATTCTTCTGAAGGAAATTTATTTGAAACTCAAGAAGAATCTATTAGTAACGAATCTGTTACTGAAACATATTCGCAAGAAGAACCTAAATGGTGATTTTCAGGTGGTGAAGTTTTATGGGAGACAAGGGACAAAAACATATATATTTTGATTTAATGGGAAAAAAATACGATTTTATTACAGATGAACCTGAAGAAATTGTAAATGAAATTTTAGAAAACATAAAAAAGAATGTTGAAGATATATATTCTAAAATGAACAATCCTGATCTTGTTCATATCCTGTTGTTTTTATTATTAAATGAAAATCTGGAAAAATTAGAATTAAAAAACGGATTAAAAGATTTAATAGATAAAGTCTCTTTTGTCTCCCATAATAAAGTGTAGTTTGGTGGTGTGTAAATTATGAAAATAGGTTTTTTCGATTCAGGTATAGGTGGATTAACCGTATTGAAAAAGGTGGTCAAGACCTTTAAAGGCCACCAGTATTTTTATTTCGGGGATACCATGAATGTACCTTATGGCTCGAAACCAATAAAAAAAATTGTATCAATTTTGAAAAGTCTATTTCGATTTTACGATGAGCTCGGAATAGACATTGTTGTTGCTGCATGCAATACTTCTGATTCAATAATTTTAAGAAATTATATAGATATGTCTGTTTATAAATTCAAATATATCAGTATATTGGAAAATGCTGTTCAACAGATAAATGTGAATGAAAGGGTTTTACTATTGGCTACCGAGAACACCGTTAAAACAGGAACTTATAGAGAACTTTTAGCTTCTAAAAGAGTGAAATTAAGTGAAATAGCCTGTCCTTTATTTGTACCGTTGATTGAAGAAGGAATATGGCACGGACCAATAGCAGAATCAATTGTAAACTTTTATTTGAGGAAACAAAAAAAATATGACAAAATTATTCTGGGTTGCACTCATTATCCGATTTTGGAAAAACATATAAAAAAAGCGGTAAAAGGTGAGATAGTAGACCCTGCTAACGGAATTGTGGATTCATTAAAAAATTATATACCAATTAATGAATCATCTCCAGAAATTACTTTTTTTGTTTCAGGTAATTTACCCAAATTCATATATAATTCAGAAAGAATTTTACGTAAGAATTATAAAGTTAAATATTTATCTCTTGCTTTTGATGAAAGTGAAGTGGTTTTATGGTGAAGAAAAGAAAAATTTTATTAATTACAGGGTTATCTGGAGCTGGAAAAACGACAATATTAAAGATTTTAGAAGATATTAACTTTTATACTATAGATAATATTCCACCGCATTTAATTAAAGAATTTCTAATTATGATTTTAAAAAGTTCAGATATAGAAAATATTGCTTTTGTTAGTGATATTAGATGGAAAGATCCGAAAAGATTAAAAGATGAAATAATAAAGATTAGAAAGACATTTAAAAAAGGAGATAATGAATTTAAAGTTATGTTTTTAGATTCTTCTGTAGAAACTATAAAGATTAGATTTTTGAAATCAAGACGTTCCCATCCTTTACAAAATGAAAATAATTCTTTGGAAAAAGCTATAGATAAAGAAGTTGAATTAATGACACCTATAAAGGAAATTTCAGATATTATTATAGATACTACAAATCTTGAACCTTTAAAATTCAGAGAAAAAATTTTTGAAATTTTAGAAGAAAATAAAGAAAATGACACAAAAATAAAAATAATTAGTTTTGGTTTTAAATATTCTGTTCCAAATGATTTAGATTATTTGTTTGATGTAAGGTTTTTACCCAATCCTTATTATATAAAAGAATTATTTATTCAAACTGGAAAAGATAAAGATATTATAAACTATTTAGAGCATTTTGAAGAATCAAAGGATACTGTAAAATCCATCTTTGAGTTGATATTAAAAATTCAAAAATGGTATTCATCAACAGGTAGAGTTTCTATTAATATTGGAATAGGTTGTACAGGTGGTCGTCATAGATCTGTTTATGTAGCAGAAAAGATTTATACCTTGCTAAAAGATAATAATCTAAATGTATCTATTTTTCATAGAGATATTGACAGGTGATAGAAATGTCAGTTTTTTCAGAAAATGTTAAATTAGAATTGGTTAATACAAAAATTGATTATCCTGAAATAGAATTATTTGGTTTTATAAAAGGAAAGGGAAGTTTTGTTATAAATGGAGATCAACATTTTTTAAAATTATCTGTTTCATCAATGAATACTCTGAAAAGGGTATATAAGATTTCTAAAGAATTATTTGAGGAATGGATAACAACTTATATAAAAATTGAAAAAAGGTTAAAATTAGGAAGAATGGGAGAACTTTATTTTAATTTAATGCATGCAAAAATAGTTTTTGAAGAAAAAAATATAGATATTTTTTCTGATGATATCCCGAAATATATTTATAATGACCCATATTTATTTGGTATTTTTATGCGAGGCTTGTTTTTGAGTTGTGGGTCGGTTTCAATTACCAAAAATTACCATTTTGAAATTTTTTCTGATTTTACGGATTTTTTTGCGCAAAAAATAATAAAAAATTTACATAATCTTATAGGAATTAAAGCCAATTATATAACAAAAAATAATAAAATAAAAATATACATAAAATCTTCCAGAGATATTTTAAATGTGCTTGAATTAATTGGAGCTCATGATTCTGTGGAAAAAATATCAAATATTATAAAAGTTCGCGAATTGAAAAGTAATGTGTCGCGGACGTTTAATTTTATTTCTGCAAATGCAACTAAAACTGCAGAAAGTGCTTCAAAACAAATTGAAAGTATTAATATCCTTTTAGAAAATGGATTGTTTGATGAGTTGCCAGATGAATTGAAACAAATAGCATTATACAGATTGGAAAATGAAAGTGATAGTTTAAGCGAAATGGCTGAATCGTTGAATATATCAAAATCTTCGTTATATTATAAAATAAAAAAATTGGAAAAATTAGCCAATAATATAAAAAGAGGTGGATATTCATGAAATGTCCATATTGTGGGCACGATGAAACGAGAGTATTGGATTCAAGAACAATTGCTGAAGGTACTGTGACTCGAAGAAGACGGGAATGTTTGAAATGTGGTAGTAGATTTACAACATATGAAAGATACGAAATGCATAAAATTTTTGTTATTAAAAAAAATGGTCAAAGAGAAATATTCGACAGACAAAAAGTATTAAATGGATTAATTAAAGCCTGCCATAAAAGAGCTATAAGTTATGAGCAAATTGAAAATCTGGTTGCAGAAATCGAAGAGATTGTGAGAAAAATGGGAACTTCAGAAATAGAAAGCAGAAAAATAGGTGATATAATTATGAATAAATTAAAAGAGCTTGATCATGTTGCCTATGTTAGATTTGCTTCAGTATATAAAGAATTCGGAGATTTAAACCATTTTATAAAAATAATAAATGATTTAAAGAAAAAAGAAAATTGAAGAAGAAATTCAAGGAGGTTTAAAATATGGTACCAGGTGAAAAGATACAACTTACAAAAGAAGGTTATGAAAATTTAATAAAAGAAAAAGAAGCGTTAAAGAAAAAATTAATGACTGAAATCGCTGAAAGAATAAAAGAGGCAAGAGAATTAGGTGATTTATCTGAAAATAGTGAATATGAAGAAGCAAAAAATGAACAGGGAAAGATTGATTCAAGAATAAAAGAAATTGATTATATATTGGAAAATGCAGAGGTTATTGATGAATCTGAAAGCAATAATGAGGAAGTTAATTTAGGGAATACAGTTATTGTTAAAGATTTAAAAAAGAATATAGAAGAAACCTATAAGATAGTTAATTCACAGGAAGCTGACATATTTTCCAATCCTAAAAAGATTAGTTCAGAATCTCCATTAGGAAAAGCTTTATTAAAGAAAAGAATTGGTGATAAAATAAAGTTTAAAACACCATCAAATAAAGAAAGAGAACTTGAAATATTAGCTATATTAAAATATGGAGGTGCTTGATTTGAGCGATTTAAGAGAGCAAAGATTAAAGTTGATAGAAGAAATTAGAAAAGAAGGAAAGAATCCATATCCTTACAAATTTGAAAAGGATATGAAAGTTGAAGAGATAAAAGAAAAATACAACAATATTTCTGATGGGGAATTATTAGAAAATGAAATATTTAAGTTTGCTGGTAGAGTAATGTCAATTAGAAAGCATGGAAAATCTGCTTTTATAGTAATAAAAGATGATACAGGAAGAATACAAGCATATATAAGAAAAGATAAAGTTGCTGACGGAAAATTTGATGAATTCAAAAAATATATGGATATTGGAGATTGGATTGGAATAGAAGGATTTCCTTTTAAGACGCATACAGGAGAATTAACTTTATTAATATTGGATTTTGAAATTTTGTCAAAAGCATTGAGACCATTACCTGAAAAATGGCATGGACTAAAAGATAAAGAAGTTAAATACAGACAGAGATATGTTGATATGATAGCAAATGATGAGAGTTTAAAAACATTTGTAACAAGATTTAAAGCTATTAGATATATCAGGGAATTTTTATCTTCAAAGGGATTTATAGAGGTAGAAACACCAACATTGCATCCTATTTTAGGTGGTGCAAATGCAAGACCATTTGTAACACATTTAAATGTTTACGATGTTGATATGTATTTGAGGATAGCTCCCGAACTATATTTAAAAAGACTTGTTGTTGGTGGAATGGAAAAAATATTTGAAATTGGTAAGAATTTCAGAAATGAAGGTGTTTCTTATAAACATAATCCTGAATTCACGATGATGGAATTATACCAGGCATATGCTGATTATAATGATATGATGAAAATTACAGAAGATGTTTTATCATATGTTGTAGAAAAAATACATGGTACAACAAAAATTAATTATCAAGGAGTAGAAATTGATTTCAAACCACCTTTTAAAAGAGTAAAGATGAGAGATTTTATAAAAGAACATCTTGGGGTTGATATTTTAGAGGATTCAGATGAAAGAATGATAGAAGTTTTAAAAGAAAATGGAGTTGATGTTCAGGTAGAAGATAAAGGGCATTATATAGATGAATTGTGGTCGTTAGTTGAAGGCAAAATAGTTCAACCAACATTTGTATTGGAACATCCTGTTGAAATATCACCATTGGCTAAACGCCATAGAGAAGACCCAAGAGTTACAGAACGATTTGAATTAATCATATATGGCAGAGAATTAGCAAATGCATTTAGTGAATTAAATGACCCTGTAGATCAATTACAGAGATTCAAAAAGCAAGTGGAATTAAAGGAAAAAGGTGATGATGAAGCTCAGATGATGGATCTTGATTTTGTTAGAGCTTTAGAATATGGGTTGCCACCAACAGGTGGTCTCGGAATTGGTATAGATAGATTTGTTATGTTCCTTACTAATGCGGAAACAATAAGGGATGTTATAGCTTATCCAATAGTAAAGCCAATGAAATTTGAAGATGAAGAGAAATTAATTGAAAATGATGAATAAAATTAACCTTATTTAAATATTAAATTCATCTTTATGTATATAATATATAAGGTGCATTAAATATAATAAATAATAAAATATATAGGAGGCTGATTAAAATGGCTAGAGTTTGTGAAGTGTGTGGGAAAAGACCAACAGCAGGCAATAGCGTTGCTCATTCTAAAGTAACAACAAGAAGATGGTGGAAACCAAATATTCAAAAAGTTAAGGTTGTTTTAGAAGATGGAACAATAAAAAGAATGAATGTTTGTACGAGCTGTTTAAAAGCTGGAAAAGTAAAGAGAGCAATATAATAATAAAGTCTCGCAAATTGCGAGACTTTATTATTATATCCCTAAAATTGATTTTTTTAGAAATATTTTACCAATGTTTGACCAGCTTGCTATTAGCAAGCTGGTTTTGTGTTATAATAGCATTGAAATCAGTTCGGAAAATCATATAAATTGAATTATAAAAGAATTGGAATGTGTAAAATATTAACAAATATTACTAAAAGAAAATTTTAATATTTATTTTTTATATGGAGTATGCATTTAATGAGGTGATTATTTTGAAAATATTAGGTCCTGTTGTAACCTCTAAAACAATTGGACAATCTTATATTCAAATAAGAGATTTGGTTCCACTGGCAAAAAAATATAATTATTCATCTATTGCAATATTAGAAAACCATCCAAAATCGTGGATAGATTTCATACATACATGCAATTTGTATAAGATAAAGCCTATAATATTTTTTGAATATAAAAACAATGTCGCATTACTTAAAAATACAGAAGATCTTAAAAAAGCTATAAGAATATATAATGGAATGAAAGATAATTTATATTTTTTCGCCAGTAAAAAAATTTTAAGAAAAATAGTATATCCAACGAAAAGATTTTCAGAATTAATAAATAATCTTAATGGTGATTATATAAGGAAAAATTACAGTATTGAAAATTATATTGATAATAAATTATATAATTATATTTTAAGTATAGATACTAATTATGATATTTCCAAATTTTTTGTTAACATTCCTAATATGGGAGGATTTAAAAAGTTATATGAAAGTATTCTACCAATAATAAAAAAAATACCGGAAAATTACATGGATAGATTGAAATATGAATTAGAAATTATCAGAAAACTAAATGTTTCAGATTATATATTAACTGTAAAAAAGATAATCGATATTGCTAAAGAATCCAAAATACTAATAGGACCTGGAAGAGGTTCAGCCGTAGGTTCTTTAATTGTTTATATGCTTGGTATAACATTAATAGATCCTGTAAAATACAACCTTTATTTTGAAAGATTTTTAAACGAATCAAGACAGGAATTACCCGATATTGATGTTGATATTGAATCAGAAAAAAGAGACGTTCTTATTGAAAATTTGGCGAAAGAATTTAAAGTTGCTCAGGTTAGAACTTATGTAAGAATGAAAAGTAAAAGTGTTTTTAAAAAAGTCAAAAGTATTTTGGGAATAGATTATTCAAATAAATTTACAAAAAAAATAAGAGATAAAGAAAATATGAAATTATATAATAAACCGGAAATAAAAGATTTTTATACATTATCTTTTTATCTTGAAGGAATTGAAACAGCTGAATCCGTACATGCTGCGGGTGTAATTTTGTCAGATAAAAACATCGAAGATATCATACCACTTGATTTTTCAAGAAACATTCCTGCAACATTATGGGAGATGGACGAACTAAAGTTAATTGGCATAGAAAAATTTGACCTATTATCTTTAGATACGCTATCTTTATTAAAAAAATTCAACTTTCATTATTCTAAAGATAAATTTTTCAATTTATCCAATAAAAACGTATATAGTATGATATCAAAGGGTTTAACGGAGGGGATTTTTCAACTTGAATCGAATCTGGCAAAAAAATTAACCAGAAAATTAAGACCTAAAAATTTTAATGAATTATATATATTATTGGCATTAAATAGACCAGGCCCTCTAAATTCAGGAATGTTTGATGAGTATTTAGAAGGAAGTTCGAAAGAGTATTTAAAAGAGATGCTACCAGAAACAAAAGGGGTTATTATATTTCAAGAACAGGTAATGTATCTGGCACAAAAATTAGGCGGATTGGCAGCACATGAATCTGATAATTTTAGAAAAGCTATTGCCAAAAAGGATATTAAAAAAGTTACAGCATTAAAAGAAAAATTTATTTCGAATGCTGCCAAAAAAATTGGAGAAAAGGAAGCAAAAGAATTATATAAAAAAATAGAAATTTTTGCTCAATATGCTTTTAATAAATCTCATAGTGTAGCATATTCGCATTTGAGTTATTGGATTGCTGAAATAAAAAGTTTATATCCCGAAAGGTTTTATCTTGAATATATAAAGTATAAGGGATTTTCTTTTGATTTGTATAATGAAATAAAACTTATGAATATTAATTTATTACTACCTGATATAAATTTTCCATCAGGAAAATTTAAAAAAAGCGTTGTTATACTTCCATTGAGAACTATAAAAGGTGTTGGTGAGTTTGCAGAGAAAAGGATTTTTGAGGATATTAATAAGAATGGAAAATATACATCCTTTGAAGATTTTATAAAAAGAACTAAAAACATAGGAATTACACGAAATATTACAGAACAGATGGTTAAAGGAGGAGCGTTTAATAATATTGATAAAAATAGAAGAAAATTATTAAGGAAAATTTCTGAAATAGAAATGTATGCTAGCGACTCATCACAAAAAATTCTTTCCAGTGTTTTTGGGGAAAATTTACGAAAAAAAGATAAAGATATAGTAACTTCCAGAAATGATATAATTGCATTCGAAAAAGATGCATTCGGTTTTGCAATTTCCACTTGATTTTATAAAAAAAATGTGATATAATCGCATTGAAATAAATTATTTAAGATGTTCGAGGGCTTCGCCCTCGAACTCTCTTTTATTAATAAGGAGGTGCATTATTATGAAAATTGACCTGATAAAAGAAAAAGCTAATGAAATTGCTAAAAGGATGAATCTTGAAATATTTGATGTTTCAATGAAAAAAATCAGAAGAAAATTAAAATTAGAAATAATTATTGATAAGTTAGATGGGTATATTGGAATTGACGAATGTGAAAAGTTTTCAAGAGAAATAGAGGTATATCTTGATGAAAAAGACATAATAGATAGCTCTTATGATTTAATAGTTAGTTCTCCTGGATTGGATAGACCATTAAGAAGTTTAAATGATTTTATACGATTTAGAGGAAAATTAGCTAAAATAATCTTAAAGGAACGAATAGAAAATCGTTCTGTTGTTAAAGGATATATCGAGAATATAAAGGATAATACTATATTTATAAGAGAAAAAGATGGTGGAAAACTTTTAAATATTCCTTATACAAAAATACTTAGATCAAATTTAGAAATAGACTTATAAAGTGGAGGTGATTATATGAATGTGGTTTTAATAGAAGCATTAGAAGAATTGGAAAGAGAAAAAGATATAAAAAAAGAGGTTCTTTTAGAAATTATAGAAAAAGCAATAGAAAAAGCTTATAAAAATAATTATGAGATGGAAAATGTTGAAGTAATTGTGGACAAAAATCATGGAGAAATCTCAATATATCAACTTCTTAAAGTCGTTGAAAATGTTGAAAAAGAAGGTGAAGAAATTGCTTTAGAGGAAGCCAAAAAAATAAGTTCAAAAGCACAATTGGGAGATGTGGTTAAAAAGAAAATAAACCCGAAGAAAGAATTTAAAAGAATAGCTGCACAAACAGCTAAACAGGTTATAAAGCAAAGTATTAGAGAAATAGAAAAAGAAAATTTATATCATAAATATGCTCCACTTGAGGGTAAAATAACCACAGCAGAAGTATTATTGGTAACAAATGATTATGCGGATATAAGGATTGGAAAATTAGAAACAAAATTGCCAAAAAAAGAATGGATACCTAATGAAACTCTATATTCTGGAGACATCTTAAAAGTTTACATTAAAAGCATTCAAAAAACAACAAAAGGGCCTAAAATTCTTGTGACAAGAAATGCACCAGAATTTGTGGAAGAATTGTTCAAAATGAATATACCTGAAATTGAAGATGGTATAGTAAAAATAAAAAAAATATACAGAGAACCCGGAATAAGGAGTAAGATAGCAGTTTATTCAGAAGATCCAAAAATTGATCCAGTAGGTGCATGTATTGGTGAAAATGGTGTAAGAATAAGCCAAATATTAGATGATTTGAAAAATCTGGAAAAAATAGATGTTATTAGATGGTCAGATAATGTCGAAGAATTGATTAAAAATGCTCTGGCGCCTGCACAGGTTTTGAAAATTAAATTGGACAAAAAAAATAAAACAGCTTTGGTTCATGTCCCTGAAACTCAATTATCTCTGGCAATAGGTAAAGGTGGCCAAAATGCTCGTG
The DNA here is from genome assembly GCF_001021175.1 of Marinitoga sp. 1155. Classification (NCBI taxonomy): domain Bacteria; kingdom Thermotogati; phylum Thermotogota; class Thermotogae; order Petrotogales; family Petrotogaceae; genus Marinitoga; species Marinitoga sp. 1155. Next base: position 45,335 of record NZ_AZAX01000021.1, read on the forward strand.
CTGCGGCGAAGATTACCGGGTGGAAAATTGATATACACACTGTTTGAATTAAATAAAAGGGAACACAATTTTAATAATATTTAAATCAAAAAGTTTTTTTTTTGCTGTAAAATTGAATCGAACTAAAATATGAGGAGGCGGATTCTACACTATGTCCCAACAAATATTAAAAAAGGTTCTCAGAGATAAAAAACAAAGGATGACTGCACAAAGAGAGCTTATTTTAAAAATATTTATGGAATCAAAAGGAAGATTATTGAGTTTAGATGATGTATATATGAATATCAGAAAGAAAAAAAGCCATAAAACAAGTAAAATGACAGTAAAGAGAGGGATAGATCTTTTAGAAGAAATAGGTATTATTAGAAAGTTGGATTTTGAAGACGGAACACCGAGATATGAATTGATAGAAGATTTTGATGAAGACCCAAGAGTGCTGTTTATATGTGAAAATTGCGGAAAGGCATTAAAGTTGGATTTGGATAAAGAAAAAATAAGAAGTATTTTACCTTATGAAAATATTGAAATTAAAGATTTTGACTTGAAGATATATGGAATGTGTACTGAATGCAAATAATACTGCACTTAAGTGCAGTATTATTTTTATCAGATTGTGTTGATATTTCTATAATTAATTAAAGATAAAATTTTTATATTATAATAATTATAAATAGCAGGTAATTACTTACCTGCTATTTTAAATATTTATATATTTCATTTTTTAATAAGCCTATACCTTCACCAGTTTTTGAAGATACAGGAAAATATAAATATTCTCCATATTTTGATAATTCAGTTTGTATTATTTTGAATTTTTTATTTCTTTCCGATTTCTTTAACTTATCGAGTTTTGTAAGAACTATAATAAAAGGTATTTCTAGTTGCCTCAACCATTGTATCATTTCAATATCTTTCTTTTGTGGTTCATGCCTATGATCGATTAGCAAAAAGACCATCTGTAATGAATATCTGTTAGTAAAATAATCTTCCAATAATTGAGCCCATTTTTTCTTTTCCTCTTTTGAAACACTTGCGAATCCATATCCTGGTAAGTCTACAAGGTAACCTTTGTTATTTACACTATAAAAATTTATAGATCGAGTTTTTCCGGGATTAGAACTTATTTTTGCGATTTTTATACCAAATATTTTATTAAGCAAACTTGATTTTCCAACATTAGATCTTCCGGCAAATGCTATTTCTGAATTAAGAACAGGAGGGTAATCTCCTTTTATATATGCAGTTTTTACTAATTCTATTTTATTAGACATTTTCATCACCCCAGTAATGCTATTTTTAATACTTCTTCAATATTATTAACTTTATTGACTTTTATCCTTTTTAGAATTTCTTCTGGGATTTTTTCTAAATCTTTTTCATTATCTTTAGGGATTATTACTTCTTTAATTCCGCTTCTATATGCAGACAATAACTTTTCTTTAATTCCACCTACAGGTAATACTTTACCCATTAAAGTAATTTCGCCAGTCATAGCAATTTCATTGTTAACAGGATTTTTTAATATTGAGGAAATTATCGATGTTGTTAAAGTAATTCCGGCAGATGGACCATCTTTTGGTACAGCTCCTTCTGGAACATGTATATGAAAATTACAATTTTCAAATTTGTCTTTTAACTTTTCATCGAATTTTTCTATTAGCGCTTTTGATAGAGTTAATGCTATTTGTGCAGACTCCTTCATAACTTCTCCTAATTTACCTGTAATTATGATTTTTCCTTTGCCAGAGGTTATAAGCGTTTCAACCTGCAAAATTTCTCCTCCATATGCTGTCCAGGCCATTCCTGTAGCCACGCCTATTTCAGGTTTTTTTAATTTGTCTGATCTGAAATATGGTGGAGTACCTAAAAAATCAGATATATCTTTAACTTTAATAACAACTTTATTTTCACCTTCGGCTAATTTTAAAGCAGTTTTTCGCATTAATTTTGCCAGAACACGTTCTAGAGATCTCACTCCAGCTTCTCTTGTGTATTCAGAAATTATCTTTTGTAAAGCAGATTTATTCAATTTTATTTGAGAATGTTTTATTCCGTGTTCTTCCATTAAACGTGGGATTATATAATCTTTGGCTATATAATACTTTTCAGCATCAGTATATCCTGAAATATGTATAATTTCCATTCTATCCCTTAAAGCTGAAGGAATTGTATGCAACACATTAGCAGTAGTAATGAAAATCACTTCAGAGAGATCAAACGGTATTTCTAAATAATGATCTATAAAACTATTATTTTGTTCTGGATCAAGAACTTCTAAGAGAGCAGAGGCAGGATCTCCTTGATAAGAAATACCCATTTTATCAATTTCATCCAGTACAATAACAGGGTTTTTCACATTTAATCTTTTTATTAATTGAATTATTCTACCTGGCATAGCTCCCACATATGTTCTTCTATGTCCGCGTATTTCAGCTTCATCTCTTATGCCGCCAAGTGAAATTCTTCCGAATTTTCTTCCTAAGGCTTCAGCGACAGATTTTCCAAGGGATGTTTTACCAACTCCTGGAGCGCCTACGAAACATAGAATAGGTGATTTTGGTTTATCTGTTAATTTTCTTACAGCCAGAAATTCTAAAATTCTTTCCTTCGGGTCTTTTAAGCCATAATGATTTTTATTTAACAATTTTTCAGCTTCTTTTATATCCAATCTATCTTCAGTTTTATTATTCCAGGGTAAATTAATAATCCAATCTAAATACGTTCTAACGACATTAGATTCTGGAGAATATGGCGACATTTTTTCAAGTCTTTTTAGTTCGTACTCCGCTTTTTCTTTTACATAATCTGGCAAACCGGAATTTTCAATCTTATTTTTAATCTCTTTAAATTCTTCATCAGATTCTCCAGAGAGTTCCTCTTGAATAGCCTTTAATTTTTCCCGTAAATAAAATTCCTTTTGACCTTTTTCAATTTTTTCTCTTACTTTTGATTCTAAAACTTCTTCTATTTCCAATAATTCAATTTCTCTCGCAAGAAATTCCAATTCTAATTCTAAACGTTTTTTAGGGTGTAACTCTTCCAATAATTCTTGTTTTTCTTCTAGTTCAAGAGGTAAAACAGATGCTATTAAATCACTTATAATTTCAGGATCATTAGTATCTTCTAACACCATTATTGCTTCTTGAGGGAATTTTTTTGTTAAACTAATATATTTTTCAAATAGATCTTTTGCTTTTCTCACCAATGCCTCTAAAGTTTTTGTGATTTTATATTTTCTTTCAAGAGGTGAAATTTCAAATTTAAATAGTTCTTCTGTTTCAATAACTTTTTTGAATTCAGCTCTTTTCAATCCTTCAACTAAAATTTTATACTCCCCTTCTGGTGATTTTACTATTTGAACAATTTTTCCAACAGTTCCGATTTTATATAAATCTTCAATTTTGGGATTTTCCTGTTCTATATGTTTTTGTGAAACAAAAAAAATCATGTTGTTGTATTTCTCAAGAGATTCTTCAAGGGCTTTTATAGATTTTTTTCTTCCGATTAACATTGGTAATATGGAATTTGGAAAAATTACTAATTTAGCTCTTGTTGCAATTACCGGTAATTCTTTTGGAATACTTTCCTGAAAAGATTTATCTATGAATCTATCTATAGCACTTTTTTTATTATCCATGCAATCAACCTCCATTTTTATTGTAAAATTAACATTCATATTAATAAATTAAGACAGAAATATGGTAAAATATAAAATTGAGTAAGGTTTATCAATATACAGTCCGTTATATATTTTAGCACATTAATTATAATTTATTAGGTATTTAAGGTAAAGATAAAGAAAAAATAAATAGAAGCGTTTATTAAAAAAAGTTTATACGGTGTCCAAAAAGTCAAATTCACTCAGGCAGCTCGATTGCTAATCCTTAAAATTATTCATTCTCAGCCGTCGCTCAAACAATACATCGTGTATTGTTCCGCTCAAAATTACATCCATGTAATTTTGACGGCTTACATTTACGCTTAGATTTTTTAGGATAAAAAATCTAAGGGAAAAAGATTTATAATTATATAATAAAAATCTTTTATCCTATACCCGCGGTAGCGTGTAAGGGCAATCTTCGAGCCTTCGTTTCATTTAAGACTTTTTAGACAACCTAAAAAGTTTATAAAAAAAATTGTATATCAAAAAGGTGGGAATGATGTGACTCAAATGATACAATTATTTGGTTTAAAATTATTATCTGGTAAAAAGGAAGAAATGTGGAATTTTATAAAAAGAAAAATAAACTCAGATGAAAAAGTTTGGGTTGTAACTTTAAACGCATTAATGTTTTTAGAATATTTTAAAAATGATGAATATAAATATGAATTACAGAATGCAACAATATCAATACCAGATGGTATTGGTGTTGTAAAATATCTCGAAAAATGGGGATATACAACTGAAAGATGTCCAGGAATAGATACAATGTTAAAAATTTGCGAATGGCAGGAACATAAAATATTTTTATTGGGGTCTCAACCTGGGGTTGCAAACAAGGCAAAAAAACACTTAGAAAATAAATATCCGGATATTTCTATTGTTGGAACACATCATGGCTATTTTGATAATACAGAAGAAGTAATTGATAGAATTAATAATAGTGGAGCTGAAATCCTTTTTGTAGGGATGGGCGTTCCAAAACAGGAAGAATTTATTTACAAAAATATTCATAGATTAAATGTAAAATTAGCTATGGGTGTTGGAGGGAGTATAGATGTTATATCCGGTAAGATACCAAGGGCACCGAAAATATTTCAGTTTTTTGGATTAGAATGGTTATATAGAATGTTAAGAGAACCAAAAAGATTCAGGAAATTTCCTGATTTGATGAATTTTTATTTTAAAATTTATAGATCTAAAGAAATGCCTATAAATTTAGAAGTTATCAATTTATAGCAACCAATTAAAGGTTGCTTTTTATTTTTTAAATTTTTATGATAAAATTGTTATTAATGAAGATAAAGGAGTGGTTAAATGGAAATTCATCATGTTGTCGAAATTCTTGTTGATTACGTTTCAAATATATCTTATATTTTAGCTATGATTGTAATAGTATTTGGGATGATAAAAGGATTTTCTATCTTTTTAAAGGATGTACTTTTTGGAAAAGAATCTGAAGTGAGTATATGGGAAAGCCGGTTAGAACTTGGACATTCTTTTTCACTGGGGTTAAGTTTTCTGATAGGAGCAAGCATCCTTAGAACAACAGTATCTCCAACATGGAATGATACCGGACATCTGGCAACTATAATTGCAATTAGAACCACATTAAATTATTTTTTAACGAGAGAAATTAGAGAACATAAAAAGGATGTTAAAAATGATTCAAGATAGTATTATATGGATGAAGGAATTTTTGAAAGAGCCTAATAAAAAAATAATCGATAATATTAAAAATAATAAAGAGCCTATGATTGAGTATAAACAATTAAAAGAGTTTTATAATATTTTGAAAGAAAAGGATATAAAGGTTATTACTTTTTTTGATGAAGAATATCCTGAAAAGTTAAGGCGAATATATAACTCGCCATTAGTCTTATATATAAAAGGTAATGTAAAATTATTGAAAGAAAAATCTATTGGAATAGTAGGATCCAGAAAATGCACAGCATATGGAAAAAATATAGCTTTTTCCTTTTCTGAAATATTATCAAAAAAATACGTCATAATTAGTGGTATGGCTTATGGAATAGATTCATTTGCTCATAAAGGTGCTATAAAAAATAAAACGATAGCGGTTTTGGGTAGTGGTGTGGATATTCCATATCCCGCTTTTAATAGGTCCTTATATAATGAAATATTAGAAAATAATGGATGTATTATCTCAGAATATGCTCCAGGTACGCCTGCTCAACCGTTTAGATTTCCTGAAAGAAACAGAATAATTGTTGGATTGAGTAGTAGCATAATTGTAATAGAAGCAGCTAAAAAAAGTGGTTCTTTAATAACAGCTAGATTAGCAATAGAAAGTGGTATAGATGTTTATGCGATTCCTGGGGATATAACAAAAAAATCTTCTGAAGGGACAAATAATTTAATATATAATGGTGCAATACCGATTATATCTAAAACCCATTTAAAAGAACTTTTTAATCTTGAAAATACTAATAATATTGATATTCAAAATCCATTGGACTTTAAAATAATTGAGGCTATAACGAATAATTTTAATACATTTGAAAAAATTATATATTATACATCTGAAAAATCATCTATTATACTGCAAAGGCTAACAATGTTGACTTTAGAGGGGATAATAATAGAAAATAATGGAATTTACTATTACAAAGGGGGATGATTATGAGAAAAAGTGTGCTTTTTTTGTTAATCATATTTTTATTTATACTAAATTCCTGTTCTTCGCAACCCAAAACGGAACCTTATGAATATTTTTCTTCTGCGGATAATGCCTTTACCGAGATTGTAGTGGAAGGAAAAGGAATTAATTATGAAGAAGCAGAAACCAACGCACGTATTCAGGCTTTACAAAATATAGTAGGAATGAAATTATATAATCAAACAACTGTAAAAAACTTCAAATTAGTTGATAAAACAATACTTTCAAAAACCTATGGGTTTATAAAAGGTTCTGAAATATTACAGAAAACAAGTGAAAATGGAATTTATAAAATAAAAATAAAGTATAAAGTTTCAAAAAATTTAAAAGATGATGATTATTTTTATATTTTACAACAGATGAAAAAACCAAAAATAGGTGTTTTTATTCCAATGACAAGGAGTAATGATTTTTATATAAAAATTGCGGAAACAACTATTGAAGGAAAATTAAGTAAATATGGTTTTAATTTATTTGATTTGGGGAAAATACGAAAAGTATCAGATAAAATAAATTTAGCTAATGAAGGACTTGACATTTTAATTGAAGGTAATATATATGCTGAATATTCTGGAGAATATTATGGTTTGAGTACAGCAAGAAGTAAAATAGGTCTTAAAGCCTATTGGACGTCAACAGGTAAATTGGTTGCAAGTGTGTCTGCTGAATCTGGAGGTTCTGATGTAACGAAAATAGGTGCTATAAAGACAGCTGTAAGAAAAAGTTCTGAAATTGCTGGTGAAAAGCTTTCTAAAGAAATAATAAAGACATGGATGAATTATCTTGCAAACGGTCTTCCCGTCCAGATTGTTATATTAGATATTTCAAATGAAAAGTATCAAAAAATTTATAATTTAATAACGAGTAATTTTAAAGTATATTCTTATAATTATTCTAATAATACAGCTATTTTTGAAATAGAATCAAAAATTTTTACAGATAAACTATATAATTTGTATTTTAAGGATTATGATTTGATTACACAAAATATGCTATATTTAGTTATAAAATAACTTTTTTAATTTTTAATTAACAATAAATCGTTATAATCGTTTATAAACTCCATTGAAAATAAAAAAAGATATAGAAAAATATAAAATTATGTGTTATAATTTTACTGTAACAGTTTTTTTATAAAAATAGTAAAGGGAGGGTAAAAAGATGAAAAAAGCTGCAGTATTAACATTATTGGTATTATTTGTATTTACTTCTATATTTGCAGTATCAAACAAAATAGTAGTATGGTCTTCAGAAAAGCAGGTTGATTTTATGAAAGCATTTGGTGAAAAATTTACAAGAGATACAGGAATATTGGTTGAAGTGCAACAGGTTAATTTTGGTGATATTAAATCAAAATTTTTGACTGCTGCACAGGCTGGAGAAGGTCCTGATATTATTGTTGGTGCTCACGATTGGGTTGGAGAATTAGTTGAAAACGGTTTAATCGATTCAATTCCATTTTCTGCTATAGAAACAGATAAATTCGCACAATCAGGTTTAAACGCTTTCACAGTAAATGGAAAACTATATGGTGTTCCTTATGCAATTGAAGCTGTTGCTTTATTATACAATAAAGATTATGTTGAAGAAGCACCGAAAACTATCGAAGATTTAAAAGCCATTGCTGGAGAATATACAACTGATGAAACATTAGGATTTGTTTATGACGCAGGTAACTTCTATTTTTCATACGGATTTATAGCAGGAAATGGTGGTTATGTTTTCAAATGGACAAAAGAAAATGGTTATGACGTAAATAATATTGGTTTAGCAAATGATGGGGCAATTAAAGGTGCTGAATTAATTAAATCTTTCTTTGATGAAGGCTTAATTCCACAAGGAGCTAATTATGGAACAATGGATTCAATGTTTAAAGATGGTTTAGCTGCTATGATTATCAATGGACCATGGGCTGTAAAAGACTATATAAATGCAGGAATAGATTTTGGAGTATTACCTTTAACAGAATTAAAATTATCTGATGGTCACTATGGAAAACCTTTTGTTGGAGTACAGGGATTAATGGTAAATGCAAGAAGCGAAAATAAAGCTCTGGCAAAAGAATTTGTAATTAATTACTTAGCAACAAAAGAGGGAATTTATGAATTCTATTTAGCAGATCCAAGATTACCAGCAAGAACAGATGTTGCTAAAATTATCGAAGAAAAAGGCGGACCTGTTCCAAAAGAAATCGTTGATGCATTTGTAAAAAGTGCAGCAGGTGGGGAGCCTATGCCAAATGTTCCAGAAATGGGTTCAGTTTGGGGACCAATGGGAGATGCATTATCTCAAATTATAAATGGTCAATTAGAACCAGCTCAAGCTTTAAAAGAAGCTGTTGAAAAAATTAAAACATCAATTTCTAAATGAGCGAATAAACAAATGACGGCTAAGCCGTCATTTGTTTATTATTTAAGTTTCAGAATATTAAAATAAATCAAAGGCATGAAATTATTTGTTTATTTTTAAACCATCAAATGCTGGAATAATATTATGTTTAGAATATATATTTTCTAATTCTGAATGAACAGGATTATGTAAATGAGAAAAATGAGTAACTATAAAATCTGTTTTTTCATTAATGATATTTTCTTTTTCGAATACATCTTTTGTTTCTAATATTTCTTCGTAACCCATATGAAATTCATATTTTTTGTTAAATCCCATAGTAGCATCTAAAATTACAATATCCAGATATCCAATTTTATTTTTTATAAAATCCACACTTTCTTTCAGGAATTTTCCTGTATCTACACCATACAAAATTTTTATTCCATTTTTTTCTACAATATAATTCAAAGGAGTTTCATCATAACCTGAAGTATGATATGCTTTTAATGTATATATAATATAACCATTTAAATGTAGAGTTTTAAATGGCTCAACTGACATTAGACTTATTTTGGGAAGATCAGTATTGTTTTTTATGATTGTACCTAAATTATCAGGAACAATTAAGTCTATATGTGGTAAATCATCAAAAGAACCAGAAAATATAGGACTGCGATATTCAAAGTTTTTAAAAAATAGATGATCAGAATGGCCATGAGTTATTAAAATATGCATAAATTTAGATAAATCTTTGCCAAATCTATTAGCTGATGCGACTATGTCTGGGCCAAAATCAATTAATATTTCTTCGTCAATTAAAATACTTGATCTTAGTCTGATACTTTTTTGACCTTCTTTTCTAGCGTTTTTACAATTTTCACATGAACAAAAAGGATTTGGAAAACCTTCTGATGCAGCCGTTCCTAAAAATAAAATTTCCATAACCTTTCCCCCTTGAAGATTAGTTTTCTTTAATTATACCATATTTGCTCCATAAATACACACCTAGCGGTGGGCAAAAGAGGAAAAACAAAATAATATTATAAAACAATTGAGCTAACGCACACCTAACGGTGGGCAATTTTTGGATATATTAAAAGATGTATTGTTATTTATAGCAAGATTGTGGTAAAATATACAATGTAAATAATAACTTTAATTTTGTGGAGGTAAAATATGAAATTAGCTATAATTAGTGATACACACGGTTCAATATTTTGTTTTGAAAAAGCTTTAAAATATATAAAAGAAGCTGATAGATTGATACATCTTGGAGACTTTTTATATCATGGCCCGAGAAATTCATTGCCAGAGGGTTATGAGCCAATGGAACTTGCAAATAGATTAACAACATTTTCTAAACGAACATTTGTAACCGGGAATTGTGATTCGCCAATAGATTTAAAATTGTTAAATATACCGGAATCAACACCCTATGTAATTGAAAGTTATGGTCCATTTAATTTTTTCTTCGCTCATGGCTGGGATCCTGATTTAGAAGATTCGATATTATTGGCAAAAAAATATAATTGTCAATATTTGATTCATGGTCATACACATATTCCAAGATTTGATAAGGTTGATAATATTGTTGTAATAAATCCGGGAAGTATGTCTATTCCAAAAGAAAATTCGCCTAATAGTATTTTATTGGTTGAAGTAGATATGGATTCCATAGAATTTAAATTTATAGATATTTTAAAAGATATTGTCTATATGGAATATTAATATGTATTTTTAAAAATTTGATGTACATTTTTTTGTAAAAAGTGGTATAATAATATTTACCAATATAACAAAGCAGGGGGTGTATGTATGAGAAAGTTTCTTATTCTTTTAAGTATTTTAATTATTAGTTTGGCTATTTTTGCAGAAGAAGTAAACCTGGTTATTCTTCATACCAGTGATTTACATGGAAATATATTTCCTGTAAATTATGCAACAAATAAGCCTTATTATGTAGGGTTGGGAAGAGTTTCAACATTTTATAAAATGGAAAAAGAGAAAAATCCAAATGTCTTTTTAATTGACACAGGTGATTTAATCCAAGGGACGCCTTTAGAATATTATCATGCAAGAATAGATAATGGTCCTGTTGATCCAATGGTTAAAGTTATGAACCATATGGGATATCTTGCTTCAATTATAGGAAACCATGAATTTAATTATGGTAAGAAAGTTTTAAATAAAGCAATATCAGAAGCAACATTTCCATTCTTAAGTGCTAATATAGTAGATAGAGATACAGGAAAACCAGTATTTAAACCATATATGGTTTTCGATTATAAAGGTATTAAAATAGGTATTCTGGGGTTAACTACAAAATTTATTCCAAATTGGGAAGATCCGAAAAATATAAGGAATCTTGATTTCTATGATCCAGTTGAGGTTGCAAAAAAATATGTAAAAATATTAAGAGAAAAAGAAAAAGTTGATGTTTTAATAGTAGGTTATCATGGAGGATTTGAAAGGGATTTAAATACTGGAAAACCAACTGAAGAATTAACTGGAGAAAATCAGGGATATCAGTTGTTAACAGAAGTTCCAGGAATAGATGTTTTGTTGACAGGACATCAACACAGAGCAATTTCAGGAGTTTATAATGGTGTTGCAGTATCTATGCCAAAAAATTGGGGTAAAATGGTTGGAAGAATTGAATTAACTCTTGATAACTCAAATGGAAAATGGAAAATAGTTTCAAAGAAATCTGAATTGTTAAATTCTAAAACTGTAGAATCAGACAAAGAGGTTTTAGCTTTAGTTCAGGATTATGAAGATAAAGTTCAAAAATGGTTAGATCAACCAGTTGGAACCGCAAAAGGCGATTTTTATGTTTACGATCCTTTAAAAACGAGATTAGCAGATAATGCACTTATAGAATTTGTAAACAGAGTACAACAAACTTATTCTGGAGTAAAGATTTCTTCAACTGCATTGTTTAATAATGATATAAAAGGATGGAAATCTGGACCTGTTACTTTAAGAGATATAAATGGAGTTTATATTTATCCAAATACTTTAAAAGTATTGAAAGTTACAGGTAAAGATATAAAAGATGCAATAGAGAGAAGTGCGGACTATTTTGTATTAAAAGATGGAAAGGTTGAAGTAAATAAATCATGGGTTGATCCTAAACCTCAACATTATAATTATGATATGTGGGAAGGTATAAGATATATTATAGATGTTAATAAATCTGTTGGAGAAAGAGTAGTATGGCTTGAGTATGAAGGAAAACCAGTTGAAATGAATAAAGAATATGAAATTGTATTGAATAATTATAGAGCCGGTGGCGGTGGAGGATATTCCATGTTTAAAGGAAAACCAGTTGTAAAAGAAGTAATGATGGAAGTTTCAGAATTAATGGCTGATTATATAATGGAACATAAAGTTATAGAAGCTAAAGTGGATAATAATTGGTATGTTGCAACAGATATTATGTATAATGTAAAATCAGGAGATACTTTGTTTAAATTAGGAAGAATGTACAATGTAAATCCTTATGCAATAGCAAAATGGAATAATATCAAAAATCCAGATTTAATTTATATTGGACAAAAATTAGTAATATATAAACCAGCAATTTCTAATAATTAAAAAAACAACCCCTTCAAGGGGTTGTTTTTTTAGTCTGGTGTTTGTTTATTCTTCATATCCAATTTTCCAGTATTCAACAAGGTGTTCAGGAATTTTATCGGTAAAATCAGGAAGTTTTTGTCTCATATAAAATGAGTTGCCATAATATGGTTTTGCTGTTCCTGTTAATTGTTTAACTATATATAATTCATCTTTTGCCCTGGTTACCGCGACATAAAATAACCTTTCTTCTTCATCAAGTTTTTTATCTTTTAATGCCATGCCATTTGGGAAGTCTCCAGGATTAACAGAAATTATTATTACTACTTTCCATTCGAGACCTTTAGCGCCATGTACTGTTGTTAATGTTATCTTTTCTGTTTTTTTATCTTTATCAGCATTCTGAATTTCAATGTTTTCGCTTAGTGCAAGTTCTTCGAGAAATTTATCAAGAGTTTCATATCTTGAAGCAATTTCTGATAATCTTTCTATGTCAAGTTTTCTTGAATAAGCATCTTTAAAATTAAGCTCTAAATATTCTCTATAAAATTCAAAATAAATATAATCGATTAAATCCTGTGGGTTTTCTGTTTCATTTTCATATAAATATAATATTATATCTTTTAATTTTGGATACTTTTTAAGATTGATATTCTCAAATGCATCATATGGTGTTGTATATTCCATCAGGTTAGAATAAAAACTATTTGTTATTTTTGATACAGTTTTTTGCCCAATCCCGGGAAATAATTTTAAAGTTCTTGACCATGAAATATTGTCAAATGGATTATTTGTTATTTTTAAAAATGCTAGTATATCTTTTATATGTCTTGTTTCGATAAATCTCTTTCCTGATAATAATTTATATGCTATTTTATTAGCATCTAATTTTTGTTGCAATGCCATAGAAAGACTATGGGATCTATATAAAATAGCTATTTCATCTGGAGAAATACCTTCATTAAATTTATTTTCAATTAATTGAACAACGAAGTCAGATTGTTCCAATTCATCATAAGTTTTTACGATTTTTGGTTTTATATTATATGAAGATCTATATGGTTTTAATTTTTTTGGAATTGAATGTGTGGGAATTAAATAATTTTCAAGATTTACAATTTCTGGAACACTTCTATAATTTGTTTGAATTTTAAATAGTTTTACATTTTTATGATTCGTGAAATCATCAACATTTTCAAATCTTGAGCCTCTAAATGAATAAATACTTTGAGAGTCGTCACCAACTACTATTAAATTTTTATGAACACTAGATAGAAACTCTACAATTCTCAGTTGAACTAAACTTGTATCCTGAAATTCATCTACCAATACCCATTTAAACTTTGAAGCTATATGTTTTCGAATATCTTCATTTGTTTCTAATAAGTGCAATGTATTTATTAACATATCATCATAATCCATTGCGTTGATTTTTTGTTTTAATTCAATATATTTCATGTATATTTTCTCAATGTCATTTTCGAAATTTATCAGATACGAAGCGATATCTAAAATTGCTTCTCTTATGGACTTTAATGTATTAGCAGCATAACCTATAATTTTTAATATAACGCCTTCATTTGGAATTTGTTTTGCTTCTTCTTTGGATAAATGTTCTTTATATTCATTTTTAGCTATTCTCATTAAATCCTTTGAATCTTCAGAATCAAGAATAGAAAAATTATTTTCATAACCTATTATTTTCGAATACCTTCTTAAAATTATATTACATATATGATGAAATGTTCCAGCTGTCAATGATGAAGTGTCTACATTTGTTACATTTCTAACTCTTTCTATCATTTCTTTTGCTGAAGCTCTTGTGAATGTGACTAATAATATATTTTCTGGTCTGATTCCTTGAGATAATAAATATGCAATTTTATAAGTAATAACCCGGGTTTTTCCGGAACCCGGGCCTGCAATTATTAATGTTCGGCCATTTGAATTAATAACAGCATCCAATTGTTCGTCATCAAGTTCTTCTTTAAAAAATTCTGGAATAATGTATTCAGTTTTTTTTAAATTAAAAATTTTTTCTTTCATAATATTCCCCCAGTTATAATTCTTTTCCAAGCATTGAGCTTAATTCTTTAAGTTGAGCACTTCTGCTGGGGTGTCTTAATTTTCTTAAAGCTTTAACTTCTATTTGTCTAATTCTTTCTCTTGTTACGTTAAAATATTGACCTACTTCTTCAAGTGTTTTTACTTTTCCATCGAGTAGTCCATATCTCATCTTTAATACCATTGCTTCTCTTGGTTGTAATGTGTCCAATATTTTTTCTAATTCTTCTCTTAATAGCATTTTCATTGCAACTTCAGATGGTTTATCAAGTGAATCATCGGCTATGAAATCACCTATTGTAGAATCATCTTCGTCAGAAGAGCCTAAAGGTGAGTCTGCAGATATAGTTTCTCTTGCTGTTAATAATATTTCATTAACTTTTTCAACTGGTTTGCCGGTTAATTCTGCAAGTTTTTCAGGTGAAGGGTATTCGCCATACTCCTGCAAATATTCCCTTATTATTTTATTGAATTTATTAATTGTTTCAACCATATGTACAGGTATTCTTATAGTTCTTGCCTGGTCAGCAATTGCACGTGTAATAGCTTGTCTTATCCACCATGTTGCATATGTACTGAATTTAAACCCTTTTTTATAATCAAATTTATTAACGGCTTTAATCAGTCCGATATTTCCTTCTTGAATTAGATCAAGAAACGATAAACCTCTACCAACGTATTTTTTTGCAATTGATATAACAAGTCTTAAATTAGCTCTTATTAATTCGTCTCTTGCTTTTTTATTCCCTTCATGAGCTCTTTTAGCTAATCTTCTTTCTCTTTGTGGTGTTAATAATTTAATTTTTCCAATTTCTTTCAAATAAACTTTTATAGGATCTTTTAAAGACATATTATCAAATACTTGAGTTACACCATCTTCTAAATAGTCCATTAATTCTATGGTAGCAGTACCTTCAGATTCTATTATTTCTTCAATTTCATGAATACTATTTTCGTCTAATTGAGAACCATCATCTACAACGATACCTTCTTTTTCTAAAGATTCATACACTTTTTCTATTAATTCTGTATCTAATTCAGATGGAAGAGTTTTATCAATGTCTTCATATGTTAATATCATATTATTCTTTTTTGCTTTTTTTACTAACTCTTTTATAATTTTTTCAAATGGTTTAGGTGGTTTATAACTTTTTCTTTTTTTCTTTTTCACTTCAACATATTCCTGTGATTTATCAATATTTCCAATTTCCAAATCTCCTATATCTTTTATAGCCTTCATTAAATCTTTATCTGCCATTAAAAAACACCTCCTCGCTTTTTAAGGCTAGCGAGTATCTCGAATATTTCTCTCATTAAATCTTTTTTTTCAGTTGGATCTGTAGTAGCATTTAATTTTTTTCTCAATTTTTTTATTTGTTTTTCTTTTCTAATTTTATCTACTGATTGTATTAGACTTAAAAAAATACTTTCAGGTTCTAATTCATAATCAAAATTCCATACAAGTTTTATTAAATCTATTAAATCTTCGCTACCATTTTCCAAAATTTCAGATAAATCGTAGCCACTTTCAATTAGTTCGAAAAACTCTTTTCCTAAAGTTTCAAAATCTTTTGATGATAATTTTTCTTTTATTTTTTCTCTAAATCTTTTATGTTTAATCCATAACCATATTAATTGCTTATCTAATTCTCCAGCTTTTTTGGAATAAGCATCAGATATATTTTCATCTTTTGGTGTATATGGTATGATTTTTCTATTCAATTTTTTATATTTTATTATATTTTCAATAGCTTTTTTTATATTGTTTTCTGGTTTTAAAAGAATTAATGAAATTCTTTTAATAAACGTATCCAGAATAACAGCATGTTTTGATTTTTGAAATTTAAGATACCATTCAGCCATTTTTTCAAGATATTGTTCTATACCAAATTCGTCGTTTATATTATACTTATCTTTGTAATATTCAGGAATAAAATCATAAAATTTTTTTGATTTTTCTAAGGCATTTAACACCCCAGTTTCACCGGATTTCTTTATTAATTCATCTGGATCTTTTGCATTATATTGAGAAATTGCGACTTGAAAACCATAGGATAATAGATAATCCAATGATCTTAAAGTAGCTTTTTGTCCAGCTTCATCCATGTCAAACATTGTAATTATTTTATCTGTTAATTTTATAAGTTTTTTTGCATGATTTGCTGTAAAAGCTGAACCTAAAATAGCAATGGAGTTTTCAAAGCCATTTATATGCATATTTATTGCATCAAAATATCCTTCTACTAATATAGCATATTTTTCTCTTTTTATTATGTTTTTAGCTTTATTATATAAATATAGAATTTTAGATTTTTGAAAAAATTTATTTTCAGGACTATTTAAATATTTTGGAGATTCATTATTTATTGTCCTACCAGCAAAGCCAACAATTCTTCCAAAATCATCTTTAATAGGAATAATAATTCTATTTTTAAATATTTCCGTTTTATCTTTTCTAAGTATTCCTAATTCGTTTCCAAGAGAAACAGGTAAATCAAAATCATCGAGAATTGACGATTTTAATGTTCCGTTTGAGAATCCTAATTCAAATTTTTCAGCATAATCTTTATTTATACCTCTACCTAATAAATATTTCCAGGCTAAATGTGAATTAGGAAGATTTAATAATAACTCTTTATATTTTTTATGATAATTTTCAAAAATTTGTAATTCAATAGGAAGTTCTCTATTTTTAAAATATTTAGAGATATCAATTCCAGCCATAACAGCAGCTTTTTTTACAGCATCTATAAAATTTAATTGTTCATATTTTTGAATAAAGTTAATAGGGTCTCCATGAGCCCCGCAGCCAAAACAATGAAATGTATTTGTTGCCGGGAAAATAAAAAAAGATGGAGTGTCTTCAGGATGAAATGGACATAGAGCAGTATAATTCTTTCCTGTTTTTTTTAAGGAAAGATAGCTGCCCACTATATCTTTAATACTCAATCTTGAATTAATTTCATCAATAATTTCTTTTGGTATCAAGACATCATCTCCATATAGCAAAAAGATGGGAACGAATATCGTTCCCTCATTATGCAATACTTTTGTATAAAAACAAAAATCATCTCTTTGAGAATTGTGGAGCTCTTCTTGCTTTCTTTAAACCGTATTTCTTTCTTTCTACTTCTCTTGGATCTCTCGTTAATAAACCATATTTTCTTAATACAGGTCTTAAATTTTCATCATATTCTAATAAAGCTCTCGCAATTCCCAGTCTAATAGCACCAGCCTGACCGTTCATTCCGCCACCTTCAACAGTTATAACCAAATCAAATTTTCCTTCATTTTCAGTAACTGCTAAAGGTTCTAAAGCGTGTTTTGACCAAACTGGATTATTATTGAAATATTGTGTCAAGTTTTCAAATTCTTTTTTGTTTACCCTTACTTTACCGTCACCTGGTCTTAAATGTACTCTTGCGATAGAAGCTTTTCTCCTACCTGTGCCGTAATAATCTATAAATTCAGCCATGCATTATTCCCTCCTTATAATTCCAACTTTTCTGGTTTTTGTGCTTCATGAGGGTGATTAGAACCAGAATAAACCTTTAATTTTTTAAACATATGTCTTCCTAATGTTGTTTTTGGAAGCATACCTTTAACTGCTTTTTCTATCAATCTTTCAGGATATTTTTCTAATATTTCTTTAGCTGTTTGCTCCTTTATTCCACCTGGATAACCAGTATGTCTGTAATATTTCTTTTGTGTCCATTTCTTTCCTGTCAATATAATTTTCTCAGCATTAATCACTATTACATAATCACCTGTATCAACATGTGGTGTATAAGTTGGTTTGTGTTTTCCCTGTAATACTCTTGCTATCTGAGAAGCTAATCTACCCAAAGATTTTCCTGTTGCATCAACAACATACCATTTTCTTTCTACTTCTTCATTTTTTGCTAAATAACTCTTTTGAGTCATTATTGAAGCCATTTTACTGTCCTCCTTTCTTAGGAAAAAAAGTTCTTAATTCTTTTATATAACAAGTCACCTAAAATAGCGTCTATAATAAATTTTATCAAATTAAAAGATATTATAGTTATAGCTAAAGTCCATGATGATAATCCAAAATACTTTGCTGCCTCACTAAAACTCATTTTAAAATAAAGCGGTATAATAGCCATATTCATCAATACCATCACAATTCCAACAATAAAAGAAGATATTACGTATTTTATATATTTATTTATATTTATCTTTAATAAAGTTAATATAGTTATAAATGTCAGAATTGCGACAAAATCCATTGAAACTCCTATTAAATCACCAGATTTAACAAAATAAAATACTAAATCTTTGGTAATTAATGAAAATAAGGCAGTCTGCCAATTAAATAAAAGAAGCGAAGATATAATTAATAAAGCACTTGGATCAAATTTTAAAAAACTTGCAAAAGGAAATATTGGAAATTCTAAAAACATTAAAAGTACGGATAAAGCTCCCAATATTCCTGCCGTGGATAAAATTTTTACACGGCTCATATTATCACCAACTCATCTTTCGGGATATACACTAATTAATCTTCTGTTATTTCTTCTTTCGAATTTTACATAACCTTCTATTTTAGAATATATTGTATGGTCTTTACCCATTCCTACATTATTGCCTGGATGAAAATGAGTACCTCTTTGTCTAACAATTATATTTCCAGGTATTACTTTTTGACCGTCTCCCTTTTTTACACCGAGGTACTTTGGATTAGAATCTCTTCCATTTTTTGCAGTACCTCCACTCTTTTTAGATGAAAAGAGTTGAAGATCTATTTTCATTATTTATTCACCTCCACCTTCAAGTTATATGGATAACTCTCCTCAAGACTTTTTAAAGCATCGTGTAAATATTTTACTAATTTATCGGACAATTCATTATTTTTCCATTTGATTTTTAAGTATCCATCTCTCTTTTTATAATTTCCGATTTTTTCATTCTTTATAATTTCAGCAACAAATTGTGTTAAAGTGCTAACTGCACTACATAGTATATCTTTACCGTATTCATCAAAATCTGCATGTCCATCAATTTCAACATAATTTTTTTTTAAATTGAATATGATATTAATCATAATATCATGCTTCGATTTTTTTAATTTTTAAAGTTGTAAAATGTTGGCGATGTCCTTTTTTTCTTCTATAGTTTTTTCTTCCCTGAAACTTTACAACTAATATTTTTTTGTCTTTACCATGTTTAACGACCTCAGCAACAACTTTAGCATTTTCAACATAAGGTTTTCCAACTTTAGCAGAATCGCCTTTTACAAATAAAACCTTATCCAATACAACTTCTGCGCCTTCTTCATATCCGTTTAATTTTTCTGTGTAAAGTTCCATGCCTTCTTCTACTTTATATTGCTTTCCGCCAACTTCAATGATAGCGTACATATGGTCACCTCCTCTTGAAATAGTAATAATGGGCTAAGGTACCTTTTCGGGTTTAAGACCTTAGACCCTTTCCGAATTATTTTATCATATTTCACCAAAACAATAGTTAAACTTATGTTAAAATTATAAATCAGTTTGATATATCATGTTGTCTAAAAAAACAAAGTTATTCAGATAATTTCTTTTTTATTCTAAAAACTCTTATCTGATCACTTTAAATACATAAAATTTATTCAAAAGTAAAAAAAATTAATATAAAAAATGTGATTTTATTGTATAATATTATGGCGTAAAAAGTCTATTCTTCACAGACAAATGGAGGTGTAAATATTGCGGGATTTTATACTTGGTTTAATAATGGGGATTGCAGAATTATTGCCGGGAATTAGTGGAGGTACTATAGCGGCCATATCTGGAAGATATGAAATTGTTTTAAAATCAGCATCAGATATTATATCATTAAGATGGTCAAAAGAGTCGCTGAAAGTGATTCTTTCTTTAATCATTGGTATGGGAACATCTATAATATTCTTATCGAAATTTTTATCATATTTGTTTAACAAATATCCAGAGTATTCTTATGGTATCTTTGCTGGATTAATAATAGGAGGGCTTATTTATTTATCCAATCAAATAAATTTTAAAAAAAGAGAAAATTATACTATTATAATTATTACTTTCATTATTGCATATTTCTTTTTAAGTTTTACTAAATCTATTGAATTAACAACTGGAAAAATAAGTTTTTGGTATTTAATGTTTGGAGGTATTATTGCGGTATCTGTAATGGTTTTACCTGGAGTAAGTGGATCATCCATGCTTTTGATTATGGGGTTATATAAACCGGTTATAAATGCTGTTTCTAATTTTGATTTTGATATATTGATTCCTGTAGCGCTTGGTATCTTTTTAGGGTTGATTTTTATTATAAAGTTATTGGATGAGCTAATGAAAAAATTTCATGAAAAAGTTATGTCTTTTTTAATTGGATTAACATTGGCAGGATTATTTGTTATTTTTCCTATAACTTCCAAAATATTAACTTACATATTTTTTATAATGGGTATTTTTTTATCAAAATATTTGGAAAAAATATTAAATGAATAGGGGTGGAAACATGAATGAGATTATTTTAGGTGTTATTCAAGGATTAACAGAATTTTTACCAGTTTCAAGTTCGGGGCATCTTGCATTGTTCTCGAAATTGATAAATTTTAATCCTAATGTTTCGTTTTTTGCTTTTTTACATTTAATGACATTTTTTGCTGTATTGCTATTTGTATATAAAGAAGTATGGTTTATATTAAAAGGAATTTTCACACTCGATAAAGAGGCATGGAACCTTGCTTTGAAAATAATTGTGTCTACTATTCCTGCTGCAATTATAGGTATTTTATTTGAAGATCAAATAAGTGAAGCTTTTTCATCTTTAAAAATTGTGGGATTATTTTTTCTATTTACATCTATAGCTATGATTTTGTCTGATAAATTTAAAGGCAATAAAAATTTAATTGATATTAGTTATATTGATGCAATAATTATCGGGTTATTTCAAGCGGCGGCTATTTTCCCTGGAATTTCCAGAAGCGGTTTTACATTATTTGGCGCCTTAATATTAAACATAAAGAAAGAAGATGCATTAAAATATTCATTTTTAATGAGTTTGCCTGTTACTTTTGGAGCTGGACTATTGGAAATAAATAAAGTAACCTTTACTATGCCTGTTATATATTCTGGAATTTCAACATTTATTTTTGGGGTTTTTGGTTTATATATATTAAAAAAGACTGTAATTAATGGGAAACTCAAATATTTTGGATATTATACTATTTTTACTGCTATATTAAGTTTTATTATTGGGTGATTTTATGAAATTGCTTTTAACAGGAAAAATGGGAATAGGTAAAAGTACCATTTTAAATAAAGCAATAAATAAATATAATATAAAATACGGCATATTTACAAAAAAAAGTGATAAATATCTGTATGCATATTTGTTGAATTCGAATAAAAAATATATTATAGGAGAAAAAACATTACTTGGTATGAGTATAAATTATGCTGGATTTGAATTGATAACATACGAATTAAAGAAAATAACATTTCCAGATTTTTTTGTTGTTGATGAAATAGGCTTTTTGGAAGAGAAGTATGTACCATATTTGAATGAATTAGAAAGAATTATAGAGGAAAGTAGAAATTTTATAGGGATAATAAGATTATTTTTTCATGAAAGGTATTACTTTTTAAAAGATTTGCCTATTATAGAAATTACTGAAGAAAATAGAGAAAATATAGAATTATAAAAATAAAAGCTCCGGATTCCTCCGGAGCTTTTATGAAACCATATATCTATATGGAATCGGGGGATGGGGATTTCAAAATTATTATATCTTAGATATATTAATTCAAAGTTACGAAAATAAGACAATTTTATATAAAAGGTAACTTTTTATATAGTCTGCTTTTGTACATAATATGAAAAAAATTTCACACTAAAAAGTGAGAATTTTTAATTTATTTAAACATAATCATTAAAATTTGAGATTTATGATATAATATAACTGATAAAACTAGAATAAAATATTTAAAATAAATTGAAAAGCGAGGGGAAAGAAATGGCGAAAAAGATTAGAGGATTAGGTGGAAGAAGTTTAAAAGGTTCTGGAGGAAAAAAGAATGATATAATGAAATTGATGCAAGAAGCACAAAAAACACAAGAATTAATGGAGCAAGAAATGAAAAAGTTTGAAAATGAATTATCTTTAAAAGATTTTGAAGCAACAAGTGGTGGTGGGGTGGTAAAAGTTATAGTTTCAGGAGATTTAAGAATAAAAGATATTGAAATTTCAGATGAACTTGAAGATGAAGAATTTGAAATAATAAAAGATATGATCATTGCTGCAGCCAATGAAGCTTTAGAAAAAGCAAAAAAGTTTAAAGAAGAAGAAACAGAAAAAATTTCCCAAAAATATTTAGGTGGATTGAATTTAGGGCTATAATTAACATTAATTAAATATAATTATCGATAAAAATTTATAATAGTAAAATATTAATTTCAAATAAGAGAACTATAATATACTTAGAGAAAAAAATAACAAAATTCAAATTTACTATAAATTCAGGAGGTGTTCTTATTATGGCTATTAAGATTGCTATTAACGGTTTTGGGAGAATTGGGAGAGTAGTATTTAGAGAAATGATGAAAAGAGAAAATTTTGAAGTTGTGGCTATTAACGATTTGACAGATCCAAAAACATTGGCTCACCTGTTAAAATATGATAGTGTTCATGGGAAATTTGATGGAACTGTGGAAGTTTCAGAAGATGGTTTTGTTGTAAATGGAAAAGAAATAAAAGTATTTGCTGAAAAGAATCCTGCAAATTTACCATGGAAAGATTTAGGAGTAGATATTGTTATTGAATCAACAGGTGTTTTTAGAAATAAAGAAAAAGCTATGCCACACATAGAAGCAGGGGCTAAAAAAGTTTTAATTACTGCTCCAGCAAAAGGAGAAGTTGATTTAACAGTTGTGCTAGGAGTAAATGATGAATTGTTATCAAAAGAACATGTAGTTGTTTCAAACGCATCCTGTACAACAAATTCAATAGCTCCAGTAATTAAAGTATTAAATGAAAAATTTGGTGTTAAAACGGGGTTATTGACAACAGTTCATTCTTTTACAAATGACCAGAGAGTATTGGACTTGCCTCATAGTGATTTAAGAAGAGCAAGAGCAGCAGCTGTGAATATTATACCGACAACAACAGGTGCAGCTAAAGCTGTAGGTGTAGTTATTCCAGAATTAAAAGGAAAATTGGATGGTATTGCTATGAGAGTTCCAACTCCAGACGGTTCAATTACAGATTTAACAGTAGTTGTTGAAAAAGAAACAACAGCAGAAGAAATAAATGCGGTAATGAAAGAGGCTTCAGAAACATACTTAAAAGGTATTTTAGGATATAATGAAGATATGATTGTTTCTTCTGATATTATTGGAACAACATTTTCGGGAATTTTTGATGCAACATTGACAAAAGTTATGGATGGTACATTAGTAAAAGTAGCTTCGTGGTATGATAATGAATATGGATATTCTGCAAGAGTTGTGGATTTAGCAGAAAGATTAGCAGAATTAATATAAATTACTAAAATAGGGGGCTGTTAAGTCCCCTTTTTAAAAATATGAAAAAGGGGGAGAGTATAATGGAAAAAATGACAATAAAAGATATAGATTTAAAAGATAAAAAAGTGATTATGAGAGTAGATTTTAATGTTCCAATGAAAGATGGTGTAATAACAAATGATAAAAGAATAAAAGCAGCATTACCCACTATAAAACATGTGTTGAATGAAGGTGCGAAGGTTATATTATTGTCTCATTTAGGAAGACCAAAAGGAGAACCTAAACCAGAGTTTTCTCTAAAACCAGTAGCAGATAGATTATCTGAACTACTAAATCAAGAAGTGAAATTTGTTCCTGAAGTAATTGGAGAAAAGGTTAAAAATGCTGTTAATGAATTAAAAGAAGGAGAAGTATTATTATTAGAAAACACAAGATATATGAAAGGTGAGACGAAAAATGATTTAGAATTAGCCAGAGAATGGGCTAATTTAGCAGATATTCATGTAAATGATGCATTTGGTACTGCGCACAGAGCACATGCTTCAAATGTTGGAATTGCTCAATTTATACCAAGTGTTGCAGGATTCTTAATGGAAAAGGAAATAAAATTTTTATCGAAAGCTACATCTAGTCCTGAAAAACCATATATTGTAATTTTAGGAGGAGCTAAAGTTTCAGATAAAATTGGAGTTATAAATAACTTATTGGATAAAGCTGATAAAATATTAATTGGTGGAGCCATGATGTTTACATTTTTAAAAGCATTAGGAAAAGAAATAGGCTCTTCGAGATTTGAAGAAGATAAAGTTGATCTTGCAAAGGAATTGTTAGAAAAGGCGAAGGAAAAAGGTGTTGAATTAGTATTACCAGTTGATGCTATAATTGCTCAAAAATTAGAAGCTGGTGTTGAAAAGAAAATTGCAAAAATTGAAGATGGAATAGAAGAAGGATGGATGGGCTTAGATATAGGACCAGATAGCATTAAATTATTTAAAGATAAATTAGCAGGTGCAAAAACTGTTGTATGGAATGGACCAATGGGTGTATTTGAAATAGAAGATTTTGCAACTGGAACTAAAGAAGTTGCTAATATGGTTGCAGATATTACTGAAGAAGGTGCTATTACAATTATTGGTGGTGGAGACAGTGCAGCTGCCATTGAATTGTTTGGTTTGGAAAGAAAAGTATCTCATGTATCAACTGGTGGTGGTGCATCATTAGAATTTTTAGAAGGAAAAGAATTACCAGGAATAGCAAGTATTGCATCTAAAAAAAAAATAAATAAAAGAAGATATATATTAGCTGGGAACTGGAAAATGAATAAAACCAATTTAGAAGCAGCTGAATTCATTTCAAAATTGACAGCAAATATAGGCAAGGAAAAGAAATTTGACATTATAATTGCGCCAACATTTTTAGCATTAGAAAAAGCTGTTGATTTGACTTCAAGTACTAATATAAAAGTATCTGCACAAAATATGTATTTTGAAAATTCTGGAGCATATACAGGAGAAATTTCGGCAGGGATGTTAAAATCTATAGGTGTTGAATTTGTAATATTAGGCCATTCAGAAAGAAGAAATATTTTTGGAGAAACAGATGAGATAATAAATAAAAAGATAAAAAAAGCATTGGAAAAGGGATTGACACCTATTTTCTGTATTGGAGAGAAGCTTGAAGAAAGAGAAAAAGGATTAACCTTTAATGTTATTGAAAAACAAATAAAAGAAGGATTATACGGATTAGATAAAGGTGAAGTTCAAAAAATAATCATTGCTTATGAACCAGTTTGGGCAATTGGTACTGGAAAGGTTGCAACACCAGAACAGGCTGAAGAAGTTCATGCATATATTAGGGAGTTGTTATCAGAAATATACGATTTAGAAACTGCAGAGTCCATAACAATATTATATGGGGGAAGTGTGAAACCTGATAATTATTTCGGATTATTTACAAAACCAAATATAGATGGTGGACTGGTTGGTGGAGCATCATTAAAAGAATCATTTATAGAATTAGCAAATATAATGAAAAACATAATAATATAAAAAAACATAGCAGGAATACCTGCTATGTTTTTTTATATTTATAATTATATTTTTATATCTTTTATCTTTTTTTGCATATTTAACACATTTTTAATTACAGAATTTAATGTTGAAATTGTATTTATTAACTCCAACATTTCTTCTTTTGACATAGATAAATTTCCGAGATTATTTTCCAACAAAACAGAATTAGAATGAAGAGAATCTATTAATTCATCAAGGAAACTTTCATTTTTTTCAAGTATCTCTAAAGAACTCTCTGTAACCTCAGCTATAATGTTAAAAAGTTCTGATATATAATTTATTTTCTCTAACACATTTTTTATTTCATAAGATAAAATATTAATTTTTTCATTTATTTTTTTTGCACTTTCATTTGTTTCAGTGGATAATTTTTGTATTTCTTCTGCAACTACGGCAAATCCTCTTCCGTGTTCTTTTGCTTTTGCTGCTTCAATAGATGCATTTATTGAAAGCATATTAGTTTTTCTTGCAATTTTATTTATATTTTTTGTTATTCCAATAACTTCGTCAAAATTACTCAAAGCATCAGAAACCATATTAATTGACTCGTTAACATCATTTTTAACGTCATTTAAATTATCGCCAATTGTACTCAGTTTTTCGATGATGTTTTTATTTAAAATGGATATTTTATCCTTTTCATTTTCGCTCTTTATTGTCATTTCTTCTATTTCTTTAGTAATTGCTTCAGTATTATCGATAGATTCGATAATTTTATTCCCCACTTTTTTAGTCAATTGTTCCGCGTTTTCAAATCTTTCGCCAATTACTTCATCCAGATTTTCAATAAAGGAAGTGAGGATGTTTTCGTGATATATACTTTCTGCGATTTTTTCTATGACTTTTTTAAAGTACTCATTTTTAAAGTTATCCTTTTTCACTTTACCACATCCTAATATATCTCATTTATAATGTCAATACCGCATTTTAAATCTTTAAACCAATTTAAAAATTGATTATACTCATTTCTTTTGAACAATAAACCATGTTGAGGAGTCATCATTTCTACATCAAATTTTGAGACTATCTCAATCCATTTTTTTGCGGCAATATTCGAAGACATATATCTTTTATGAAATCCTTCCATATATTGTTTATATTCATTAAAATTTTCAACAAATATTTTATCTTCGGATGGTTGGACAACACCGACACCAATATCACCTGAAAATAATATTTTTGAAATTGGATCATATAAGGTAAAATTACCAAGTGAATGTAAAAAATGAGCAGGAATAATTTTTAACGAATAACCATCTGAAAATTTAATTTCTCCTCCTTTATCTTTAATAGGAACAAGATTGGAAGAATCAAAAACTCCAAAATGTGGCAAAAATCTTTCCCATAATGCAGAAATATAAATTTTTACATTATCTAAAGTAGAACTCCATAAAGCAATACCAGACGACACATCAGGATCTTGATGTGTATAAAATATTGCTTTTATCTTATCAGTGGATATATGTTCGGAAACATTTGCCAGTACTCTTGGGAAAACATGAACACCACCTGGATCTAATAAAACACCTTCATCATTATGAATAATTAAAAATTGATTGGTAAAAATACCTTCAAGATTATTTATTTCTACACCTAAATAGATAAATTTATGGTTATCATTTTCAAATAAAACAACGGAATTCGACATCGAAAAACCTCCTTTTAGTTTAAACCAACTATATAAAATTAAGTAGTTTCATTTAACAAATCATATTATTATTTTATGTAATTTTATAAAAATTTGACTTAAAAATTGCCAAAAGTCATCCAGAATAATTTTTTTACAAAAATAGGTTTTTCAGGATTTTGAATGTTAAAAATCATCAATCCGTTTTTTCCATCAGCAACATATAAATAGTTGTTTTTTACATATAAATCTTTAGTGTTTCCGGGTGTATCAATAATTGATAAAATTTTTCCATTATTAGTATCAAAAATTGCAAATCCATTTTCACCTAAAGCTGCAAATCCTAAATCTTTAAAGATGCGTACTTTTAATATACCCTTATCGTTTATTTTTATAACGTTTTCAATTGATGGATTTTCAGGATCTTTTATATTTATTATATAAATTCCGGGTTCTCCAACAGGAACAGTTTTATTTTTTAAAACTGTATATTTCCAATCTACAGCCAGATAAGCCTTGTTTTTATAAATTTCAATATCTTTTGCAAATCCATTGATTCTAAATTTTGGTAGTAAATGTTTTACGTTTCCATTATCTAATTTAAAAGTTTCAAATCCAACATCGTCTGTAGAAAGGAAAATATATTTATCTTTTTTGGCTAAATCCATGGTTCTACCAATTACTCTATTTATAGAAAGAATTTTTGGCTTATTTTTGTTTGTAATATCTAATATTACTAAATCCTTATAACCATCGGCAATAAATGCTAAATTATTTTCAACTATAAAATTATTAGTATAACCCAGAATAACATTATTGCCTTCTTTAACATCCACATAATTTGATAATAATTTCAAATTTTTCATATTGGATATATCAAAAATAGTAAATCCGTTTTGCCTATCTGCAATGTATGCATAATTGTTATGCGCAAATACACTTACAGCATCGTTTAAGGTTTTTTCCAATTTTTTTGGCAATAATTTTAAATTTAAAGTTTTTCTTGAAGAAAGTTCTTTGGGATTTTCAGGGTTACTAATATCAAAAATTATCAATCCATCTTTTCTATCAGCAGCATATAAATAATTATCTTTTATGTACAAACCTTGGAGATCAGTATGATTATTAAATATTTTTACCAATTCTGGCTTTTGAGGATTAGAAATATTAAAAATTTCCAATCCTCCCCAGTCGTCAGTAACTATTAAATAATTGTTATTTATCATTTTTAGATCAATAGGTGTATTTAAAGTATAATATTGAAAAATTGGCTTTATTTTATCATTTTTATTTTTAGCAGGTTTGTTTATATCTTTTAAATTAAACACTTCTAATCCGTACCATCTATCAGTTACATATAAATAATTTCCATATTTTAAAATAGCATTAGCTCCGCCTCCAGTATCAACGGTTTTAACTAAAAAAGGAAGTAATTTAAAAGATATATCAAATATAGAAATTCCTTTTGCTCCATCTAAAGTATAAAGGTATGAACCATCAATATAAATTTTTTGAACATCTCCACCTGTTTTTAAATGTCTCATATATTTATAAGAATTTCCAGATTTTGAATAAATGGCTAGGCCTTTTATACCATCAGCAACATATAAATAATTTTCTGAAAATGAAAAATCATAAGTTTCACCTATTGAATTAATTCTAAAAGCTTTTACCACTTTATTTCCACTTATTTTAAATGGAATAATTTCATTATTATATACAGAAACATAAATAATATTTTCGTATTGTTTAATTTGGGTTGGAAAATTTTTAAGAGTAAAAATCTGAAATTTATTGATTTTTAAATTAATAAAATAGATTTTATTAGACTTTAAGCCAATAACCATAAAATCATTATTTGAAAAAAAAGCTGTAACTTTAGAATCGAAGAATAGTGGTAAATTTTTTATATTAAAAATGTTTGGATATGAGGCAATTAATTTAGGTTTCAATGGGTTCTCAAAATTAATCAAACTAATACCTTCCTCATAACTATTGATAAAAAGAGATTGATTTGCTACCACAAAAATAGATATTATTAAGAACATACTTAAAAGATAAGTTTTTATTTTCATATTTAAAAACTTCCCCCTTTCAAAATTTTATTTTCTTATTTATAGTATACCAGAAAAAAACTAAAATTTGACGTTTTAATATTAAAAATGGTAAAATAATTATAAATATTATTCTTTAGGAGGATGGAAATGTTTGCAAAAAAATACAGAGTATATGGTAGAGTTCAGGGAGTTGGCTTTAGATGGTTTATTAATAAGATTGCAAAATCATTAGATATAAACGGATATGTAATGAACATGTCAGATGGTAGTGTTGAAATATGGGCTGAAGGAAATATTGAAAACATAGAAAATTTAAAACAATACATAATTAAAGGCAATGGATTTTCTTATGTTGAAAATATTATTGAAGATAATGTTTCTCCAAAAGGATATACATATTTTTCAATAAAATATTAATCTTTGAAAGTGGTGATATAAATGTGGGAAAACATTTTAAAAAAAATATATGAAAATAAAGTTGAGGGATTAGGGATATTGCCTCATTATCAAGAGTATTCTATTTTAAATATAATTAATTGGGTTATTTATAATTTTGATGGAATTCCTTTTTATAAACCATATCCAATACCTCATAAAAATAAAAAACATATAGTTTTATTTTTAGTTGACGCAATGAGTTATAATACATTTAAATTAGTCTTAAGAGAAAAGAAAGATGAATTCAAATATTTAACAAAGAATCAATTTTTTCCGGCAACGTCTGTATTTCCTTCAACAACAGCCAATGCAATTACAACACTGATGACGGCACAAGCTCCTGCGGATCATGGGATTTTAGGATATACGTTATTTTTAAAAGAATTAGGATCTTTAGTTAATATGATAGATTTTTCTCCATTAGTCGGAGGAAAGGGGGCATTTGAGCCATTTTTGGTAAATGATTTATTAGAAGTAAAAACGATTGATGAAATTTTAGAAAAATTAGAGGTAAAAACATTTACCCATACACATTCAGATATTGTAAATAGCGGATTGAGTAAAATTCATAATAAAGGAAGTAATATAAAAGGGTACAAATCTTTAGTTGAAATGTTTGGTATGGTTTTAGATAAGCTTGAAAGTTTTCATAATACAGGCTATAAATCATTTCAATTTGCATATTATGGTTATGTTGATGGTATTGGTCATAAATATGGGGCAAAAGATATTAAATATAAAACACAAATATACTGGTTTTTAAAAATGTTTGAAGATGAATTTTTGAGTAAAATGGATAAAAAAATACGTGATGATACAATTATTATAATTACAGCAGATCATGGAATGCTCGAAACGCCTTTGATTAAGGAGATAAGATTTTCAAATGAGAGCGAAATCTCCAAATATTTATGGATTCCGCCAGGTGGTGAAATGAGAATGATGTATTTTTATACAAAAAATAAAAAATTCTTTTATGAATTTTTTAATTCAAAATATAAAGACTTTGGTAATCTTATAGATATAGAAGAGGCAGAAAAAATAAATTTGTTTGGAGCAAAACTAAACAATAAATATAAAGAAAGGGTTGGGGATTATGTAATGATATCAAAAAGTAATTATAGTTTTGTTTATAAGTATGGTGGCTCTTTTGTGCATTTAAAAGGAAAACATGGAGGATTATCATTTCATGAAATGATTGTGCCTGTTATAATTTTTGGGTAATATAAATATTATTATAAGAAAGATAAAATAAGAAAATATTGTAAATGAGAAAATATTATAAATAAGATTTTTATGTAATAAAAAAGAAAATATAGAGGCTAAAATTCCTCCAATAGAAATCATAAAAAACATATGTTTTATTATAAAATAATATTCATTTACATTAAAAAAAGACACACTATATAATATAGTTGCATTCCATATTATATTTTGAATTGTTATATTTAATAGTATAAAAAATATCAATTGATTTTTGAAAAATGTAAACAAGCTTAAAAAGCTAATAAACATTAGTAAGAAAATCAGGGTAAAGAGGGTATTTCTCATATCAAACTTATTATATAAAAAAGCCGAAACAATAAAACTAAATACAAAAAAACCAGAAAAAAGAATTAAATATAAATTTGAAATTGAGATGTCTTTGAAAATAGTCATTAAAATATATTTAATGTTTATTATAAAAATATAATAACTGCTTCCAATAATTAAGTAAATAGTCATAAACAATATGGATAATGCTTTCTTTTTTATTGAAAAATTATCTAAAGAAATATGTTTGTTATGACGAATATTTGGTAAAAAATTTATACTGATAATTATAAAGACACCATTTATAAGTGAAAAAAAAGCGAATTTCCAGCCTAAAATTTGTACGAAATAATAAGAAAAAAATGCAGCAGAAATAATTCCTGAAGTTCTTCCGCTTTCTAAAGCGAAGCTGGTAATATTATGTTTAGATTTATAATAATGGTAATAAAAATTTATATAACCAAATAAATATCCAAACCCAATACCTGTAATAAATCTAATTATAGAAAAATAAAATATATTTTTTGAAAAGAAAATAAATATGTTTATTAAAACAGAAACGATTAATAAAAAATAAGTGCTTTTTTTATATTTGATTTTATGGGTGGATATATAAATTCCCAGGCACATGCCAGCAAAAACTGGAATATTCAATAAAGATAAAAATTTTGAGGAAATATTAAAAAAATTTTGTAATTCTACAGAAAGGAATCCTTGAATAACAACACCATATGTAATGTATAAAAAAGTTAGGAAAATAATAGGAAGTAAAATATGTTGTAATGCTTTCATTTTGAATTCATAAAAATATTTGTTCATAATATCCACTCCAATAATAATTTAGATTGTCTAAAAAGTCAAATTCACTCAGACAGCTCGATTGCTAATCCTTAAAATTATTCATTCTCAGCCGTCGCTCAAACAATACATCGTGTATTGTTTCGCTCAAAATTACATCCATGTAATTTTGACGGCTTACATTCACGCTTAGATTTTTTAATATAAAAAATCTAAGGGAAAAGGATTTATAATTATATAATAAAAATCTTTTATCCTATACCCGCGGTAGCGTGTAAGGGCAATCTTCGAGCCTTCGTTTCATTTGAGACTTTTTAGACAGCCTAATAATAATTTAGAACATCTAAAATTATATAATATAGGTAACTAAAAGTCAATAATAAAGTATTGACTAAATAATATAATTATGGTATAATACTCGCGATATCGGGGCGTGGCGCAGATGGGAGCGCGTTTGCATGGGGCGCAAAAGGTCGCTGGTTCAAGTCCAGTCGCCCCGACCAATGCCAACCAGTAAGGTTGGCATTTTTTTATAATTATTAGGAATGACTTTTTATTTTATAGAACAATAAAATGGATAGAACAATAAATTAATTGAGAATTATAGAGGTGATTGAGTTGAGATTAAAACTTATAATACTTGCAATATCTTCATTTATAGTAATAATGACAGGCATAGTTGTAGTACCTATAATATTTAAAAATGAACCACCTTCAATTCCTGAATTGTATTCACCAGTTAATGGTGCAACAGAAATACCTGTTAATACAGTTTTTACATGGAATGCAAGTGATCCAGATGGAGATAGTTTGACATATGATTTATATCTTTCAACAGATAAAAATAAATTAACTCCAGTTGCGTCAGACTTATCTGAAACATCTTTTTCCAAAATATTAAATTATAATAAAACGTATTACTGGAAAGTAGTGGCCAGAGATAAAAAAGATAAAAGTGAAAGCGAAATTTGGTTTTTTAGTACAGAAAATGCAATACCGCTAAAACCACATTCTCCCAATCCGAAAGATGGAGAGATAAATGTTCCTTTAATAACAACGTTAAGCTGGAAAAGTGAAGATTTAGATGGAGATAAAATATATTATGATGTTTATTTAGGCCGTTCTATAGATACAATGAAGCCAATAGCTACCGGTATAGAAATTCCATCAATAGAAGTTAATTTGAAAGAGAATGCCAGATATTATTGGAAAATAGTAGTAAAAGATGGGCATGGAGGCATTCGTTATGGTGATATATGGGTATTTCAAACAAAATCTGTAAAAAAGTTAGGGAAACCATTTGAACCAATACCAACCAATGGAGCAACAAATTTAGAAACAAATATTACATTAAAATGGAAATATGAAGGGAAAGAAGCACTTTTTGATTTGTATCTTGGATTAAAACCACAGAATTTGAATTTAGTTGCACAAAATTTAGGATATCAATTTTATGATATGTCAGTTGATTATGGAAAGGTTTATTATTGGAAAGTTGTAGCAAAATCAGGAAATGAAGAAAAAGAAAGTTCAATATGGAATTTTTCAACAAAGCAATTATTAATAAAAGAACAAGCAACTGAGGAGTCAACTGAAACATCATTAATAACAGTTGAAAGTAGTGTTATAACAATACAATCAACTCAAACAGAAAAGAATATAAATATTGCTCAATCAAAAACAAATCAAACACAAAATATTGAAAATAAAAATAAAAAATATGTATATACTACTGGTAGTGGAATAGGGATGTATATTATTGATGTTACAGATCCTGAAAAACCAAAAATAATAAATCATGTATACACCGAAGGATGGGCGGTTGGTTTATATGTAAGAGATAAGCATGCATACATAGCAGATTGGATAAATGGTGTTGTGGTAGCTGATATTAATGATATAAAGAATCCAAAAAAAGTTACAAAATTAGAAACATTTGGGAAAGTTTATTCGATATTTGTAAAAAAAGATGTGGCATATATTTTAGAAGGAAGTTCAGGAATGGAAATTGCTAAAATAGAAAAAGATTATTCATTAAAAACTATGAGTTATCTTGAATTGCAAGGGGCATCGGGAAGGATATTTGTAGAAAATAATTATGCATATATACCAATGGGATATGATGGATTTGTTATTGTAGATGTTTCTGATGAGAAAATTCCGAAGCTATTGAGTTATTTTGACGCAGAAGGATTCGCATATAATGTTGTGGTGGAAAATGATATAGCTTATCTGGCAGATGGAGGTAAAGGGTTAAAAATAATAAATGTAAAGGATAAGAAACATCCAAAATTAGTATCTAAATTAACTCTTGAATCAGAATGGGCGAGGGTATTTGTCTCAAATGATATAGTTTTTTATGCACAAGGTAATAAAGGATTTTCCTTAATAGATGTTTCTAATAAATCAAAGCCAATATTATTAACGACTATTGATACAAAAGGTTTTTGTTATGGAGGATATATAAGAGATAATTATTTATATGTAGCAGATGGTGAAAATGGGCTTTTAATATACGATATATCTGATCCTGAAAAACCAATTTTATTATCGAATTTAACAAATTTATATTTACAGAATATTATATTAGAAGTTAAATAATATTGAACTAAATTAAATATATTTAGTCTAAAAATATGATGAGACCTCTTTTGTGGTATAATTAAAAAAAGGCCACAGAGAGGTGATTTTCTTGAATGAAAAAAAATTGGTAGAAAAATTAAAAAAGAAAGACAAAGAAGCATTTGAAGAATTATATAATATATATGCGCCAAAAATATATGTAACATTAAAGAAATTTGTTGATATAAGTGAAATAGAAGATGCTCTTCAAGAAGTTTTTTTTAAAATTTTTAAGGGAATACATACATTTAGAGGAGATTCTAAATTATCCACATGGATATATCAGGTTACTGTAAATGTAGGGAAAGATTATATTAGAAAGAAAAAGAAAAACATAGTTGAAAATATAGATTTAACAGAAAATTATACAGAAGGATTTGGATTACAACCAGAAGCTGATGTAAATGTGTCCAGTGAAGTATTAAATGAAATGGAAATGGATAAAATAACAAAAATAATGGATAAACTTTCTGAAGAAGATAGACTTTTAATAAAGTTGAGGGATATAGATGGGTTAAGTTATGATGAAATTGCCGAAAAATTAAATAAACCATTGGGAAGTGTAAAAAGCCGGTTGCATTATGCAAGAAAAAAATTCCAAAAACTCTTGAAGGAGGAAAATCTTGTATGATTGATGAAAGAAGATATGATTTATTAAATAAAATACTTGATGGAGAATACATTGAACAAATGGATCAATCATTGGAAGATGAAATTGAAAAATATAAAATGTATGTAAAAGCATATTTTCTTTCACAGGAAAGCTATGCTATTGTTAATAGATGTAAAAAAACAATAATATCTAAAATTATTGTAAGTTTGGATATGGAGGATTAAAATGAGAGAAATATTTATTGTTAATTCTATTGAAGGAGAAAAAGTAAAATTAATAAGCACAAGAAGTTCAAGTTGCGAAAGTTGTTCGCTAAATGGTGCATGTAATTTAACTGGTAGCAATAGTGAAAGGTTAATGACAATTGAAAAAAAGGAGTTTAGAAAGATTCCAGATATAGGTGATTACGTGGTAATTGAAATACCAGATTTTTCAATCTCAAAAATATCATTTATAATTTATGGTTTTCCTTTAACTTTATTTATAGCCTTGTTGGTAATAACATATACTTTAACCAAAAACGATACACAGGCATTTGTCGCAGGGATAGTTGGGTTGGCAATTGCTTATGGTATCATAGCATATGTGGATAGGACAGTTTTTAAAAAGAAATATAAACCAGCTGTTGTTGAAGTATTGCCAAAATCGAAAAATTTTGATTTAAAATTAGGAATAATCAATAATTAAAAATACCCACCAGGTTGTGGGTATTTTTTATAAATATTCATCTCTTTTTTTGAGAAATAAAGAATAAATTTATCAATAAAAAACTAGAAGAAATTATCATAAGGGCAATACCCACATTAAATTTATCAGATAAAAATCCAACTATAGGAACTATAATAGCAGCTAAAATGGTTTTTAATTGTGATTCTGCAGATAAAACAGAAGCCAAAATATTACTATTGATATTTTCAGAAATATATGCAACTCCTATAGGTCGTCTTAAATTTTCAATTAGATATATTCCAAGATAAAAAATAATTGACATAAATAACCAATTTGAATTATAGGTAAATCCACTTATAATACCAAAAATAAAACCTAAATTCATTGTAATAAGTAATGGATTTAAAAGATTTTTAAAATGTTCCGAAAATTTTCCAGATTTTCTTGAAAAAAATGAAGTGAGTAAATAAATTATAAAATAAACTATACCAATTACAATTGCCGAGCGCTTTTCATTTTCCAGATACATAAAAATAGGTAGAGATAGTGCAAACGTTTTTAATACTGGTTGCAAAAAGTCTTTTATAGCAGAATAAAAGCCGCTATATGTTGCAGTTAAAAGAATACTCCTGAATAAATTAAAACTTTTAAAAGACATAGCAAATTCATATATCACGCATGAAAAAGATTGTTTAAAATTTTTCCAGTTGAATTCTTTTAATTCTCCGTCAAGCTCTTTAGGATAAGTTAGCATTAAAATCAAATCAAGAACATATGGAATAACAGAAATTAAAAATACAGTTTGGTAATTTCCAGAATAAAAAACAATTCCAGCTGCCAGCAGTGAAGAAATAGCAGAGCCTAATTGAGAACAAGAACGCGTATTTCCATAGTAGTAAACCTTCAAATTCTGCCAGCCTTTTATTTTTAAATACTCCAAAATCATTGCCTTATGAGTTCCAGATCTAAAAGCTTCTCCAAAAGCATATAAAATCATAGAAAAAGTAAATAAATAGAAGCTTTTAGAAATATAGAAAATCAAAAAAGAAATGATATAACTTGAAAAAGAAAATACCATCGAGCGGCGTCTTCCAATAGAATCTGCAACAATACCTGTTGGTATTTCGAGTATATTTGTAGAAATCTTCATTACAGAATATAATAATCCTATTTGAAAATAAGATAATCCCTTTTCTAAAAAGAATAAAATTAGAAATGGTTCGAAAAATCTTAAATTTTTCAGAAAACCATAAGTGCAGAATTTATAAAATTGAAGATCCTTGAATTTTTTGTCCATAATTTCACCCCTGAAAATAAACTTTGTATAATCATTAGAATATGATATTCAAGAAATCAGATTTACTCACAAAAATTTTCCACGCCATGTTTTTTATGATACCACTTTCTTACTTTTTCTCCAAATCTCAATTGGTGTGTGTTAAAAAACTATATATAAAATATAAAGAAATATTGAATATTATATAATATAAAAAACCCCGTTAAACGGGGGGTTAATAAATAATTTATTTTGAACATTTTAGAATTAAAGTTACTCTAAAACAACATTGTAATTAATTTTTGAACAGAGGTGTTATATCAAATAATGAAACCATTAAGGATAAACCCTGTATAATGTTCTTGCAAAAGGAATTGCTTCTCTAATATGTTTTAATCCGCAAATCCAGGCAACGGTTCTTTCAATGCCAAGGCCAAATCCACTATGTGGAACAGAACCAAATTTTCTTAAATCAAGATACCATTGATATCCTTCAACAGGTAAATTGTTTTCTTTTAATCTTTCTATAAGAACATCTTCCTGCCAGATTCTCTCTGAAGCGCCTATTATTTCGCCATATCCTTCTGGAGCTATCATGTCATCACATAAGACAACATCCGGGTTTTCTGGATCTGGTTGCATATAAAATGCTTTTACTGATTTTGGATATTTTTCAATAATTACAGGTCTATCAAATTCTTCGGAAATTAAAGTTTCATCGTCAGCACCTAAATCTTCACCCCATTTAATATCTGAACCTTTTTTATTCAATAATTTTATAGCTTCTGTATATGTAATTCGAGGAAATGGAGCTTCAATTTTTTCTAACTTACTGATGTCCCTATCAAGTGCAACTAAATTTTCAGAAGCATTTTCTAAAACTTTTTTTACAATATATGATACTAAATCTTCTTGCAATTTCATATTATCTTCATGTTTGTAATATGCAACTTCAGCCTCATTCATCCAAAATTCTATTAAATGTCTTCTGGTTTTCGATTTTTCTGCTCTAAAAGTTGGCCCTAAATTATATACCTTCCCTAAAGACATTGCAGCAGCTTCGAGATATAATTGACCTGTCTGGGCGAGATAAACCTTTCCATAATCAAAATATTCTATTTCAAATGTATTTCCTGCACTCTCTCCTATTGATCCTGTGAATATAGGTGTATCAATTAAAATAAAATCATTGTTATTATAAAATTCCCTAATAGCTTTAATGATTTCGTGTCTTACTTTTAAAATGTGAAATTGTCTTCTTGATCTGAGCCATAAATGTCTATGTTCCATCAAAAAGTCTATTCCATGTTCTTTTTTGGAAATTGGATAGTCTTCAACAGGGTTATGAATAATTTCAACTTCGTCTATATGTAACTCAAAACCAACAGGTGATCTTTGATCTTCAACCACAGTACCTCTGACGATTAAAGAACTTTCCATTTTTAATTTCTTTACTTGTTGATATTTTTCTTCACCTAATGTAGCTTTTTCAACAATCCCCTGGACAAATCCAGTACCATCTCTTAACTGCAAAAAGGCTATTTTTCCACTTGCTCTTTTATTCCATAACCATCCTCTAAATTCAATCTTTTTACCAATATACTTTTTCATATCCTTTATATATACCCATTCCATTTTTCTCCCTCCCAAAATTTTAGTTTTTATATATTATAACATATTCTATGTTATAATAAAATTAATTAATCTTTAGAAAGGGGGCATAATTGTGAATAATTTAAAGGATAGATTTGCAGGTGCTTTATTTGGATTGATTGTCGGAAATGCTTTAGGGGCTCCCTATAAAAATATAGATGTAGAACATATAAAGGATTTTTCGAGTGGTGGAGTATATAATTTAAATGCAGGTGAATGGACTGATAGTGCTTCAATGGCTTTGTGCCTTGCAGAAAGCTTAATTGAAGATGGGTTTGATTTGAAAAGTCAGATGAGAAAATATATAAAATGGATAGATGAAGGTTACCTATCATCAAAAAATAAGGCATTTGGTATAGATAACCAGACAATGGAAGCTCTTGTATATTATGAAAATAATAATTCTTTTGTTGAAATTACAGAAAAGGATTCCAATAAACCATTGGCAAGGTTAGCGCCTGTTCCAATGTATTTTAAAAATTCATTTAAAGATGCTATATATTATTCCGGACAAAGTGCCTATACAACCCATAATAATATATTTACAATACATTCTTGCAAATTGTTTGGAGGAATATTACATCAGGCTATTAATGGAAAAGATAAACAATTTTTGATGGATGAAGTGCATAAGCATATGGATTTGATATATGATGTTAAGTTGAGAATCGTTGATATTAAATATAAAAGTGAAAGCCAGATAATATCTTCCTCAACATCTCTTGATTCGCTTGAAATTGCATTATGGTCTTTTTATAATACAGATAATTTTAAAGATGCTGTTTTAACAGCTATAAATTTTAAAGGAGATACTGATACTATTGGGGCAATAATAGGTCAATTAGCAGGAGCGTATTATGGATTTAATGAAATTCCAAAATTATGGGTATTAAAGATTGCGAAAAAAGATTTGATTATAGATACAATAAAAAGATTATATAATAAAATCTCCCGTTGAGGGAGATTTTATTATATTACCCATTTTCCGTTTTTCATAATTAACTCTTCTTTTCCATTTTTTATACCGTATACATTCATCTCTTCATTTCCAATCATAAAATCAACATGTGTAATGCTATTATTTAAACCAACAGTTTTTAATTCTTCTTCATTCATATTTTCACCATTTTCAACACACGTAGAATACGCTCTTCCAAAAGCAAAATGTGAAGCAGCATTTTCATCAAATAATGTATTGTAAAATACTACATTCAATTGATAGATTGGAGAATCAACAGGAACTAAAGCAACTTCTCCAAGATAACTAGCGCCTTCATCTAAAGATATAGCCTGTTTTAATATATCTTCACCTTTTTCTGCTGTTACTTTAACAATTTTTCCATCTTTAAATTCCATTGTAAAACCATCGATTACGTTTCCACCGTATACCAATGGTTTGCTATTTCTAACATATCCGTTTACTTTATTTTTATGAGGTGCTGTAAATACTTCTTCAGTTGGAATATTTGGAAGGAAAACAATTCCATCTTCATTTTTTTGGGCACCGCCTAACCATTTGTGATTTTTTGGTAATCCTACAGTTAAATCAGTACCAGGGCCTTCATATCTTAAATAATCATATTGTTTATTATTTAAATATTTTGTTTTTTCTTTTAAATTATTTAAATGTTTATTCCATAATTGAATGGGGTCTTCATTTTCATTAACTCTAACGATTTTTAATATTGCATTCCATAATTCTTGTATAGGGTTATCAGAATTAGGAAATACTTTTTCTGCCCATTTTTTTGAAGGAACAGCACCAATTGACCATGAAACTTTATCGGCCATTATAACTTTTGATACATCCTTCATAGCAGTTTGCCTTGTTTTGGAATATTGTCCAATTTTTTGTGGATCAATTGTTTTTAATATATCAGGGTCAGAACCTATAATACTTAAAAATGCCCCTTTTTTATCACAAAAATATTTTGCCATATCTACTTCCCATTGATGAAATTCATTTAACAACTCATCATTAGCATATTTTAATTTTAAAAATAACATATATTCATCGTTATATACTGTATATACTTCTTTTGCTCCAGCTTCGTAAGCTTTTTTTGCAACTATTCGCGTGAAATCTACAGCATCTATTGTAGATCTTAAAAAAACTCTTTGCCCTTTCTGTACATTAATTCCCACTTTTACTAAAAGTTCAGCGTATTTTTCCATTAATTTTTCCATTATGTTTCCTCCTTAAATAATTTTAATTGTTCAGCTTTTAAAGGATATCCTTCCATTAACTTTATTTTTAATTCAGTTTTTTCAATTAAATCTTTATATTCAGAAAATTGTTTTAAAGATGATAGAATTTGTTTTTTGAAAAGAGTAAAATAATCTATTTCAAAATCATTATATAATAATTTTTTGAAATCTTCAAGATGTTTCCTTTCAATACTAGCAGATATATAATAAATCTTTCCACTTTGATTCTTATTAAAAATATTTTTTATAGTTTCAAAATGCTTGAAATTATAATACTTTATATAATAATATAATAATCTATCATCATAATTAAATTTAAAATTATAAACTTTTTCCATAAAAATAGCAGATCTTATATGGTTTGGCAATGTTTTATATTTTGTAAAATCTTTTTTTCTAATACTTTTTATTATAGCAATATCTTCTAATGGGAATTTTTTTAGTTCGTTGTAGTAAAATATAAAATCATCCATTTTTAATTCATTATCTAAC
Source organism: Marinitoga sp. 1155 (assembly GCF_001021175.1). Lineage (NCBI taxonomy): Bacteria > Thermotogati > Thermotogota > Thermotogae > Petrotogales > Petrotogaceae > Marinitoga > Marinitoga sp. 1155. Next base: position 87,212 of record NZ_AZAX01000021.1, read on the forward strand.
GCTTTTAAAAAGAGAGAAGATAAGATATTTTTCAAAATATCTGGAGTATCTTTTCGTACAATTTCCACACCATGTGTGATGATTTTCCTGTCAAAATCATATCCAAAATATCGTTTTTTTACTCCAAAAAAACGAACTCGTTTATAAATTTTATCAACTTCCATATTTAAAGTGCATTCAATTTTCTCTTTTGTAAATTTGGTTATTAATTCTTTTTGAATACTTTCATTAATATAATTTGTTAAAAAATTTCCTATTTCCAAAATATCTTTTTTATTCAGTTTTTCATCACATTCTATATAGTTAAAAGAACTGTCTGTATCGGAATAAAGCACTTTTGTTTTGAAATCAATATATCTTCCATTTATAGATATATTTTTAAAATGATGATTATTCAATTCGTTATTTACAAATCTTAATGCAGATCTTGCGGCAGCTAAAATAGCCAGATAAATTCTTGTATCATGAAGTGCAAAATTATCAGTTCCTAATACTCCATATATTGAATTTAGAAGTATTTTATAATTATATTGTTTAATATCATATATAACGTAGTTAGGGTCGTCAGGATCTGTATTTTTTTTTAATTCTTTATAATATAAACGTTCTTTTAAAAAGAATTTTATTAATGCAGGTATTATTCCCTCTTTTTTTAGAGAAAACTTCAAAGGTCTATAAACATCGTTTTCTTCTTCAACAAGAATTCTTCCAAGGTCTATATGTCTTTCATTATAATTCGAACTATACACAAGTGTTTCTGGAGAAATATTATAGGTAGCAATTATATTTGGATAAAGAGAGGTAAAATCTAGTACAATAACATTATCAAATGTTTTATTTGGTGGAGTTAAAACAATAGCACCTGTTATTTTTATATCATTTTTTTCTCTTTCATAAAATCTAAAAGTAATTTTATTTTTTAAAATAAATTGTTGAATAAAATGTTCAATAGAAATAGAAGTTCCAAATAACAAATTATATGGAATCCTTATTAATGATTGTAGAGAACATATCAAACCTATTAATTTTAATTTATTCTCAAGTTCTACGAGGATTTCAACATCTCTAAAAATATAATCAATAAATTTTCTCATATCTTTATTATAATAATTGAATCCCTTATATTCGGTTTTGCCTAATATTTTGTGATGTTTGGCAACAATATCTAATTTGTATGATGCGGGCTTATCTAAAACATATCGTCTATATAATTCAAGGTAATCTATTAAATTTATTCCGGGAATATTATTATAAAATCGGCCATCACTTTGATATGAAGAGTGTTTTAAATATGGAATTGCACTTAAATTTATATTATAAATATCGGCTCTTTTTATTAAATAAGGAATATCAAATCCATTTGAGAACCAGCCTGTTATAATATCAGGTTGGTCCTTTTTTATTATTTCACTAAAATATTTCAACATATTTTTTTCAGAATCAAAAAATATAATATTTTTATTAGAATAGAGTTTTTTATTATATACAACAAAAGCGTAATATTCATTTTTATAAGTATCATAATATGTAATTGAAGTAATATAACCACTATAATCATCCACGTTTTCACTTGTAACTTCAATATCTAAAAACCAAACTTTTTTATCATCAGGATTTTCAGATATGTTTTTGCTAAATATATTCATTATGTTTTTTCCATACAAATAAATATTATTTTTTTCCAATTCATCAGAAATCTTCTTAAATAGATTATAAGAAATGTCAAGAGTTGTGTTTATCAAATTTTTTCCATATATATCTTTCCAATTAAAATCAATGTTAACAAAACTTTTTATTCTGTATTTAGACAGAATTTTTTCAACTTTATCTATATAAACATCTTCAAAGATTAAATTAAAATACTTATATTCTTTTTTAAGTTTAGAATTAATATTTTCTTTAAAATAAAATTCCTTAGTTGAAGGGTCTTGCCATATTGAAGTTATCATATATTTATCACCACTGTGGTATAATTATTTATAATCTAAAATTATCAGGAGGGATAATATGAAAATTATTAAATATGATTCATTAGAAAAATTATCAGAAGTAAATTTTGATGCGAGAAAATTATTAACCTCAAAAAAATTAGAAATAGTTTTAATCAGTTTAGAATCAGGAGAAGTTGTAAAAAAACATTCCACACCATTTGATGCAATATTTTTTATTTCTAAAGGAAAAGGTGTAGTTGAGTTATCTGATGAAAAAATCGATGTAAATGAAAATGACATGATTTATTGTGATAAAAATATTGAGCATGGAATAATAAACAATTCTAATGACAGATTAAACGTATTAGTGATTAAATTACTTAATTAATAATAGTAAAAATGTTGAAATTAGTGAAAAATAATGAATTTTGTGTTTTAGATATAAACCTAATCCAAAAAGCGAAGATAGAATTATAGAAATTGTCATATACAATATTATTATAACCGAAAAAAGTAATTATTATGTTAAAGAAAAATTTGAGACTTGTATTTATCCCGAAAGAACAATATCATTAACACGCTGCAAGCGAAAATATCTGTTTTTCAAACATTTAAAGCGTTCTAAAAAATTAAGTTTTTAATTTTTTAGAGTTATTTTTAAAATCTAATTTTTTAATCAAATAACCCACCGTAGATGTGAATATTTTCTTTGAAAATATTGAAAAGTTATTATTTAAAATAATAAATTACGATGTCTAAAAAGTCAAATTCACTCAGGCAGCTCGATTGCTTATCCTTAAAATTATTCATTCTCAGCCGTCGCTCAAACAATACATCGTGTATTGTTTCGCTCAAAATTACATCCATGTAATTTTGACGGCTTCCATTTACGCTTAGATTTTTTAGGATAAAAAATCTAAGGGAAAAAGATTTATAATTATATAATAAAAATCTTTTATCCTATACCCGCGGTAGCGTGTAAGGGCAATCTTCGAGCCTTCGTTTCATTTGAGATTTTTTAGACAACTTAATTTTAAAATATTAAATTTTTATCTTATAACCCGCCGTAGGCGTGTAACACCGGAGGTGAATTATGAGAAGATTCTGTACAAGTGGACCTGTTGATAAAAAGACATGTTATTATGTTGAGCGACCAGATATAATGGAAGAAGCACTTGACCATATAGAAAATTGGAGATATTTTACAGTATCGGCACCAAGACAGAGTGGAAAAACAACATTATTAAATGATATAGTTGAAAAAATAAAAGATAAATATTTACCAATATTTATATCTTTTGAAAGTTACGGGAAAAAAAGTTTAAAAAGTTTTTTAAAAACCATTATCAGAGATATAGAAGATGACATTGAATATAGATATAATCAAAAAATTGAATTAAAAACATTAGAAGAACTGGATGAAATAAGAGAAACAATATTAGAAATATATAAAAAAACAAACAAAGAAATAATATTAATGATAGATGAATTTGAAAGATTAGATGAAAATATAATGAATGAATTTTTGCATATAATACGAAGTATATATCACAAAAAACAAATATACAAGCTCAGAAGTGTAATATTAATAAGCGTAGGATACTTAAGCGGAATATTAGAAGACAATGCCAGTCCATTCAACATAGCAGAATATTTAGAAGTGCCATACTTTACCAAAGAACAAGTATATGATTTACTAAATCAACACGAAACAGAAACAGGACAAATATTCGAAGAAAAAGTAAAAGAATTAATATGGCACAACGCAGCAGGCCAACCAGGATTAACCAATGGACTTGCATATGACTTAGTAATGAAAAAAGCAAAAGGAGAAAAAATAATAACAGAAAAACATTTTGAAAAAACATTATATGATTATATGAGAGTATATATAGACAAAAACATATCAAATATAATAAACAAAGCAAAAAAAGAAAAAGAATTAATGATGAAAATATTATTTGAACCAAATAATATAGAATTTAATATATATGATGAAAACATAAAATTCTTATATATAAACGGAGTAATAGACAATTGTGAAGGCATATGCTGTGTGAAAGTGCCGTTGTATTACAAAGC
>NZ_AZAX01000022.1:0-13663 GCF_001021175.1 Marinitoga sp. 1155
TTCTGTAAATTGAATTTACACAGTAAGTAATAATATATGAGGAGGTAGTAATATATGCGCATATTATTAATATCTTTTTCAACAAATCCTGACCTTCAGCAATATTTATATAATTTATATAAATATTATAGATCTGAAAATAAAGAAGTATTTACGTTAGGTTCTAATGATATAAAAATAAATACTATAATGGATAAATATAATTATATTATCAAAACACCCGAAAGGCCAACTATAAACACGGAATCTTTTGTGTTATTTTTTAAAAATATAAGTAAAATAAAAATGATAATGAAAAGAATAAAACCTAATATAGTTCATTTTATTTCAAAACATGTTTGGAATTATTTTTTTATTAAATTATTTTTTAGATATCCAGATATTTATTTTTTACACACAATTCATGATCCTATTGGGCATATGGAGGAGAAAATTCGAAAAAAAGTTATTTTTTATTATAAAACTATAAATAAAATTGTAGATGGTGTAGTTTTTCATAGCTATAATAGTTTTGAAGATTATAAAAACAATTATAATTTAATAAGAAAAAACATTATAATTCCACTAGGTATTTTTAAATCTAAAGAGTATCAAAAAAATAGAAATAATAAAAAAGTTATAATCTTTGGTAGACTAAATCCTTATAAAGGATTAGAATTTATTCCAAAACTATCGGATGAACTATTAAAATTAGATAAAAAAATAGAAATAAATATTTATGGAAAGGTAGCACCAGAAATAAATAAAAATTTAATTCAAAAAATAAAAAGAAAAAAAAATATAAGATTTTATTCTGGATTTGTTAGTGAAGATAAAGTAGATGAGCTATTTATGAATCATGATATTACCTTAATAACCCATAAATCAATTTCTCAATCTGGGATTATTGTAAAATCATATTTAAATTCTAGACCAGTAATTGCTTTTAATGTTAAAGGTATGAGTGAGTTTGTAAACAAAAAAACCGGTGAGTTGGTTGAACCATTTAATATAAAAAATTATGCTAATAAAATATATAAATTATTAAATAATAAAAATATTTTAGATTATAAGTCTTTTAATGCATGGAAATATTCAAAAAGTAATTTTAATGTGGAGATAATGGCAAGAAATTTATATCACTTTTATTCCGATGTTTTTTATTCTAATTTTTTGAGTAAAAATACAAAAAAAATGGAAGAAAGTTCTTCGCACATTGACCCCCGAAAATTAGACAAAAAATAAAAAAAACTCATTTTTTCACAGAAACGAAAAAATCAGAAAAATCATAAGAAGAAATAAAATCATTGAAATTATCATTAAAAAGATAAAAAACGAAATCAGGAGTAAGATACTTTAAAGACCCATGAGGTCTAAGATGATTATAAAAATAAATATAGGACATGTAATAATTATAAACATCATCGATATCGTTAAAAGAAATATATTCAACAAATTCTCTTTGAACAGAAGAATGAAATGATTCAACAAAAGCTTTCTTGATTTTTAATCAAGAAAAAAGTATTAAGAATTAAATTAAAATAAAAAAACTTAAAACCTGCGGAGCATGTTAGGATCATCAATCGATAACAAATCAACAAGTAGCTTTTTAATATGGTCATCATAAATCTTTTCACCTTTAGTATTCAAAGAATAACCTTTAAAACATTTATTTTCCTACTATAACGATTAACTACAAAAAACGGTTCTTTCTGATTTTACTTGATAAAAACGAATACAACATTTATATCATCTGAATTATAATAAATATATAGCAATAATAAATCTTTTTAATTTAAATAGTGTAATAATAAAGAGTTAAATAAAAATCTTCAAGTAATTTTAGAAAGAACCACTGTTCACTTGACATATACACGTTAGAAGTTATTCTAAAAAGTTTGTCATTTAAATTGTCCAAAACAAAAACATTTCTAGAACTTCTGAACATGGTATCACCTCCAATAAGTTTTGGGTACAATATAATAATACTACAAAAGTAAATCAACACCAAATGTGGGGGTGATGCCCTTTTTCGAAATAGCTTATAATCAATATTCTGTAAATTGAATTTACACATTATTCTATACTAATTATACGAGGGAGTGATTTCATTTATGAAAAATTTTTTAAAGAAAATGTATTTATTATATTTGAATTTTTATAGTAAGGGGAAAATTAAATCTTTTATAAATCCAAAAACTAAAATAGGAAAAGATATTTATATTGGGAGAAATTGTGTTTTTTTTAAATATTTAAATTCTATAGGTGATTATACTTTTATAAATGACGATGTAAGAATAGAATTTACTAAATATATAGGGAAATTTTGTTCTATTTCTCACCATGTTTTAATTGGTTTAGGAAAACATCCGATACAATTTTTATCAACAAATTCTATTTTTTACTCAAAGAAAAAAGGATATATTAAAGAAGATATTTATGATACTTTAAAAGAGTCGGGATTAACAAAAATAGGAAATGATGTTTGGATTGGAGCAGGCTCTTTGATAATGTCTGGAATTACTATAGGAGATGGAGCTATTATTGCAGCTGGATCCGTTGTTACTAGAGATATTCCACCATATGCCATAGTTGGCGGTGTTCCAGCAAAAATTTTAAAATACAGATTCGAAAAGGACATTATAGACGAGTTAGTAGAAAGTAAATGGTGGAATGTCGATATTGATATTTTGATAAAAAATTACAAATATATAACAAACCCAAAAATTTTCCTAAAAAGAATTTTTAATGAAATTTAACAGGAGGCTTTTAGCTTGTATTCTCTAAAAGATCAAGAGGTTAAAGTAAAAAAATGTTAAGAAAAATTTTTGATTTTTAGAGAATGTCCCTCTTTTATAGCAATAGTATTGCTATAATATTTAGAAATCTCGTATTTTTATTTTATGCATTTTTATCTGATACTTTAGCAATTTTACATGGTATTTCAGATGTTTATGCTACTTTAATTGTTTTTTCTTAAATATTTAGGATCAAATTGTGTATTAGTAGTCCATAACGTATAAGCTAATTCAGCTAATTTTCTTGTTATAGTAATTTATGCTACTTTTTTATTTTTTCCTCTTTTCAATAGATCATAGTATTTTTTTCGATCTTCTGGTATTAGTTTTAAAGTTCTTTCTACCCATAAGGAGAAGATATGTCTTAAGTGACGATTCCCTTTTTTGATATTTTTTTGTTTCTTTGATATTTTCCTGATTGAGATTTGGGAAGTTTTGTTCTGTAGCATATGGAGTAAAAATAGGTTTAAATCCTCATCCAATAAATTATGTTACAACAAGTCCCTTATTTTATATGAAGCGAGGAGGTTTAGTAAATGAAGATTTATATGATGAATATAATGAAAAAGTCATAATAGAGCATGATGTTTGGATAGGTGCAAATGTGTTGGTTAAAACTGGTGTGAGAATAGGTACAGGTTCGATAATTGCAGCAGGAGCTGTGGTAACAAGAGATGTGCCACCATATGCAATAGTAGGAGGGGTTCCTTCAAAGATAATAAAATATAGGTTTGAAAGAGATGTGATAGATGAATTGTTAAAAAGTAAGTGGTGGGAAAAAGACATTCAAATATTAAAGAAACATTATAGAAAAATAACAAATCCAATAGAATTTTTGAATTCCTTCAATAAATAGGTGATAGTTATGATAGAAAAATTATTAAAATTTGAAAATGAAAATGTAGAGTTAATAAATTATAAATTTAATAACTCTGATAATTTAATGTGGCCATTTATAAGAATGAAGATTTTTACAGATATTATCAGTAAAAAGCTGAATTTATCTGAACCACATGCAAATAAAAAGAGTATTAAATTTTCAGATAAAATAAAATATTTTTATAATTTAATATTTAATCCGGTATTTTATATTAATAAAACTTTTGATATACTTTCTATAAGTATTTCAAGAACAAATATGCTTAAAGAGAGCAAATATTTCAATTTTTTATATGATTATTATAATTTAATATACCCAGAAAAAACAATATTTTTAGAAGAAGCATTTAGAATGAAGTTTTATAAAAATAAATATTTTAAAAACACATACTTGTTTGATTCCTTAAAGTTAAAACCCTATTTGTATTCAAAATTCAATTTTTTAAAAACAAGAGATAACAATATAAAATATTTTATAAATAGTTTAAAAAAAATAAAATTATTTGACGAAAATTATTATAATAATTTAGAAAAACTTCTAAATAGAACGTCTATAAGAGTTTACTATTTAGAAAAATTATTTGGAAAATTTTTAAGAAAAATAAAACCAAAAATCCTATTTTTAAATACAGCAAGTTATGGAGGAACAAATGTCATTTTAATTAAAGTTGCAAAAGAAATGGGAATTAAGACTGCAGAATTTCAACATGGAGTAATAACAAAGTCGCATATAGCATATAATTACGGAGAAGAAGTATTTAAAAATAAAGAATATCAGAAATATTTACCGGATTATTTATTAACCTATGGAGATTTTTGGAATGAAAATATGAGAATACCAGTAAAAAAAATAACCATAGGGAATCCTCATTTTTGGTATAATTATGACAAAATCAATAATTTTAAAGAAGAAATAAATAAAAAGAGAATATTAATAGTATCACAAGGAGCATTAACAAATATATATGTAAAAATAGCAAAAGAATTGTCTAAAAAAATATCTAATGATTATGAAATAATTTTCAAATTGCATCCTGGGGAGGTAGCGTTTGAAGAAAGATATAAAGATTTAGAAAATTATGATAATATTATTATAAAAAAGGATGGAGACATATACGAATTAATAAATATATCAGATTATATAGTGAGTATATATTCAACAACAATATTTGAAGCAGCTTCATTAAACAAACCAGTATACGTATATAAACATCCAATGTCGGATGCGTATATTCCAGAAGATATAGGTGAAAGGGTTAGAGATACAAATGAGTTGTATGAAAAAATAATTGAGAATATAAAATCAAAAAATGAGTATAATATAAATTATTTTTGGAATAAAAATTGGAAAGAAAATTATAGAAAATTTTTAAAAGATGAAATAGGAATTGAGGTGGAAAAATGAAAATATTAGCAATAGTTCCAGCTAGAGGAGGTTCAAAAGGGATAAAAAAAAAGAATATAAGATTATTAAATAATAAACCGTTAATAACATATATAATAAATACAGCTAAAAATAGCTATTATATTACTGATATCGTTGTTACAACAGATAATGAAGATATTATAGATGTTGTTAAGCCAATTGATGTTAAAATAAGAAAGAGGCCAAAGAATTTAGCAGAAGACAATATAACATTAGATCCTGTAATATATGATGCATATGAATGGTATAAAAATAACTATTCAGACGTTGATTATGTAATTACCTTACAACCAACATCACCATTATTGACGAAAGAAACATTAGAAAAAGCAATACAATATATAATAGTTCAAAATTATGATACAGTATTGTCGGTTGTTGATAATACACATCTTAGTTGGAAGAAAGAAAATAAAAAAATTATTCCAAATTATTCAGAAAGGCTAAATAGGCAATGGTTACCAAAAATATATAAAGAAACTGGAGCTTTTCTTATCTCAAAAAAGGAATTTATTTCACCAAATAACAGATTTGGAAAAAAAGTGTCAGTTTTTGAAGTGCCCCCAGAAGAAGCAATTGACATTGATACGCCTTTAGACTGGTATATAGCAGAAAAAATTATGCAAAGACTAAAAATATTATTTGTAACTTCAGGTAATTCAGAAATAGGGATGGGTCACATATATAGAACTGTAACATTAGCTGAGACATTAATTGGACATAATATTGACTTTTTTTTACTTAACACATCAGAATATGCAAAAAAAATAATTAGTATAAATGGTTTTAAATATTATGAAAATGATATCGATAGTTTGTATAAAATAGCGGAAAAATACGATATTATAATAAATGATTTTTTAGATACATCAGAAGAATATATGAACAACTTAAAAAAATTGAATAATTTTATAGTTAACTTTGAGGATTTAAGTGGTAATTCTGATAAAGCTAATCTTGTAATTAATTCATTGTATGAGAGATTTAATGTTCCATCAAATCATAAATATGGATATGAATATTGTGTATTAAGAGAGAATTTTTTAATAACACCACCTAATAAATTTAAAGATAAAGTTAAGAATATATTGATAACATTTGGTGGAGTGGATAAAAATAATTTAACCTTAAAATCAGTTATCTCATTAAGAAAAGTAGTGCAAGAAAAAAATATAAAAATAAAAATAATTGTTGGCCCTGGTTATAAAAAATTAAATGAATTAAATGAAAGTATATTAGATATAGGAATAGATAAAAATGTTGACATAATACAAAACGTACATAACATGGCCAAAGAAATGCAAAACATAGATTTAGCATTAACTTCAAATGGACGGACAGTATATGAATTAGCATCAATGCGAATACCAATAATCAGTATAGCTCAAAATGACAGAGAAACTTTACATACTTTTGCAAGATATAATGAAGGTGTTGAATATCTCGGAATTGCGTGTAATGTAAAAGAAGAAGATATTAATAAAGTCGTTTTAGACTTGATAAACAACAAAGAAAAAAGATTTTACATGTATAAAAACCTGCCATATAATGAACTTAGAAACGGAATAATAAGAGTTAAAGAAGAGATTATTGACAATTACTGGAGGTGGAAAAATGGTAAAAATTGGTAAAAAAATATTAGATAAAAAAAGACCTTTTGATAAACCATATATAATAGCAGAGGCTGGTGTAAATCACGAAGGTGATTTTGAAAAGGCAAAAATTATGATAGAAGAAGCAGCAGAAGCTGGAGCTGATGCTATTAAATTTCAAACTTATAAAGCTGAAAAATTAGCTTCGAGATTTTCTCCTTCATATTGGGATACAACAAAAGAAAGCACAAAAAGTCAATACAAGTTATTTAAAAAATACGATAAATTCTGGAAAAAAGAATATGAAGAACTGGCAAAATATGCAGAAAAATGTGGAATAGATTTTATGTCTACTCCCTTTGACTTTGAATCTGCAGATTTTTTAGAGCCTTTAATTCCTGCATATAAAATAGCATCAGCAGATATAACAAATATACCTTTTTTAAAACATATTGCCAGAAAAGGAAAACCTATATTACTTTCAACAGGAGCAAGTTCAATTTCAGAGATATGGAAAGCAGTTGAAGCAATTAAAAGTGAAGGAAATAATGATATAGTATTACTCCATTGTGTATTGAATTATCCAACAGATGAAAAAAATGCTAATCTTGGAATGATTAAAGATATGAAAGAAAAATTTTCTGACTATATAATTGGATATTCAGATCATACATTACCAAATGTGATGAAAGATGTATTATCAACAGCCTGGTTATTGGGTGCTCAAGTAATAGAAAAACATTTTACTTTTGATAAAACTTTACCCGGAAATGATCATTATCATGCGATGGATAAAAATGATTTAAGAACATTTAATGAATATATAACAAAACTTCAGAAAATTATTGGAAGAACAGAAAAAGGATATCTGGAAAGTGAAATTCTCGCAAGAAATAATGCTAGAAGAAGTTTAGTTGCGGCAAAATTCATACCTATGGGAAAAATTATTACCGAAGAAGATCTAGCTATAAAGAGACCGGGTATTGGAATATCACCGGAATTATATGATAAAGTTGTTGGTTCAATCGCAACTAGGAACATTAATGAAGATGAAATTATATATTTTGGAGATTTTAAGGAAATGAAAAATTTTATGAGTGGTGATAAAAATAAAGCAAATAATAAAAAGAATAAAAAATAGCACAACTATAAAATCAGGAATTTGGTATACAATAACAGATTTTTTATTAAAAGGAATGGCATTTATAACCATTCCTATTTTTACAAGATTATTATCAGTTAAAGAATATGGAATAGTTTCTGTATACACAACATTTGTTGCAATATTTATGGTTATTACGGGACTGGATATACATACATCAATAGGAACAGGAATTAATGATTTTAAAGAAAAGAAAAAAGAATTTTTATCTTCAACATTATTTTTATCATTATTGAGTTTTACAATAATATTTTTACTTATTAATATATTCAAAGAATATTTTTCTAAACTTATAAATATACATCCAAATATATTGATTTTAGCAGTGATATCAGGATACTTATCTTTTATTTTTCAATTTTACATATCAGTAAAAGTATTTGAAAAAGATTATAAAAAGAAATCATTGTTAAGCTTAACAAATGCCTTATTAAATGTAGTATTGTCAATATGGTTATTATTGATAATAGAAAATAATAAATATCTCGGAAGAATATATGGAGATATAATTTCAAAAATAATGTTATCATCAGTATTATTTTTGATAATAATAATTAAAGGGAAAAAATTGATATGGTTAAAAGCATGGAAATATTCATTATTAATAGGGGTTCCTTTAATATTACATAATTTGTCAGGTATAATTTTATCTCAATTTGATAGATTGGCAATACAAAAAATAATAGGTTCTGAAAAAGTAGGATTATATAGCTATGCGTATACATTAGGAATGATACCGTTAATAATATTAGGTGCAACGAATCTTGCATGGGTTCCGTGGTTTTATGATAGGATGTATGGGGATAAAAAGAATGAAATAAATATAAAATCAAGATATTATAATGAACTATATGTTATAATATTATCATTAATATTTATATTAACACCAGAATTAGGGATACTAATGGCTCCACAAAAATACAATACTTCTTTAATGATAATTCCAATAATAATAGCTTCTTATTACATGCAATTCTTATATACGATTTATGTTAATTTTGCTTTTTTTTACAAAAAGACAGGAGCAATTTCATTTGGGACATTATTAGCAGGAGCAATAAATATTGTTTTAAATATATTATTAATACCGAAATTCGGATATGAAATAGCAGCAATAACAACATTAATATCCTATTTTTTTCTTTTATTTTTTCATGCTTTAAATGTAAGATATAATTTAAAAGATAAAACAATATCAGCAAGATATATGTTTGGTTGGGCCTTTTTAATAATTGTTTTGGGTATTTCACAATATTTAATAGCAAAATATTTTGGAATGTTTTCTTTTATTGAAAGATTTTCGAGAATTTTAATTTTTGGTGTTTTGGGTATTACTATTGGAATAAAATTATATAAGCAATTAAAACATCATTTGAATAAATAAACTATGTATGAAGGCTCAATTATTCTTTTCCTGATGATGATTTACAGATGAGAAGAGGGATAAAAGCATTTTTAGCAGGTGAAAGTATTTCGTGTGAAATGATTAATGAAGTATTAGAAGGTAAGATTTAATATAATTTTTTGAAATTAATACCTTGCCAAAAAGTAAGATTCATTTGATTTCACAATAAAATTTTGATATAATGAAAGTTAAGCCAGTGCTTTCGCACTGGCTTAGTTAGACCTCTCCAAAATCCGTTTTTTTGATTTCAGCCATTTTAATTAATTGATCATAGACAAAAAGCAAATCTTTTTCTCTATAAAACCGCATGCCTCTTGTTTCTAAATTTCCTGTTACTGGCTGGATTCTGAGAAATTTTACAATGTTTCTTAAAACATCCGCTTCATGAAAATCATACTTCCTGCAAAAGTACGGGATTGTGATTAATCCCATGATTACCATCCCCCTTTTGTTTTTTGGATTATGTGGATATTTTTATAGCATTTTAACCTACAGAACTTTTATCATACTATTACATTATACTACAAAATAGTGCTAAAGTAAAGGTTTTGATTTTAAGTTTTGATGAAACGTTTTTGAATAATATGTTTAATTTTCTTCAATTTCGTCTTTTATTTCTTCGAATTTTTCATCAATTTCTGCTGATAATAATTGGATTTGTTTGTTTAATTCTTTGTTGAAATTTTCTTGTAATTCTTTTAGTTCTTTTATTTTTTCTTCTGTTTTATCTTCTTTTGAAATTTCTGTTAGCATTTTGAAGAATTGATCCATTATGTTTAATAATAATATTTTTAAGAAGTCCCACATATTCATACCTCCAGTATTGCACGCCTACAGCGGGTATTGGATAAAGAATTTAATTGTACACGGTTCAAAAAGTACAAATGAAACGAAGACTCGAAGATTGCCCTCGAAAATTATAAATGAAAGCCGGCAAAATTACATGGATGTAATTTTGAGCGAAACAATACACGATGTATTGTTTGAGCGACGGCTGAGAATGAATAATTTTTGAGGAAATGCAATCGAGCTGTTTGAGTGAATTTGATTTTTTGAACTGTATTTAGATTTGAAAACATAAAAATTAAAATTTTTCATAATTTAATTTAAAACCGGGGTTGCCCCCGGTTTTTGTTACTGAATTAAATCAAAGAGTTCATTGGTTGTTGTATCAACAATTGTTGCATTATCTTTTTCATATCCAACTGGAACAAATACTCCAACAAATGAATCCATTGCGTTTTGTACTTCTGTGTCTGTTAAATCTGCTCTTGGGTCATTTAAATATATTGTTTTTCTTTTTCCATCTACTGTGTTTACAAAGGACATTCTAAGTTTTTTTGCCATAATAACTCACCTCCTATTAAGCCTGTAATTCATAATTTTCAATTTTTTCAATTTCGAGCAATGATTTTTCACACAATGAAGCAAAGTTGTTAGCAGCAGTGTATACTTGATCATCAGTTGCTCCAGCGATAATTTTGAATGATTTTCTTTTTACAATTTGTTTTCCTTCTGCATCTACTCCGTAATCAAAAGAAATTCTTGCTTTGTCACCTAAACTAATTTTAGTTGCCATAATAACTCACCTCCGGTATTACACGCCTACGGCGGGTTTTTGGATTAAAAATTTTAATTTTAAAGAAATCATAAAAAATAAAACATTAAAAAATACTTCGTATTTTTTCTCTGTCAGCGCTGACGATTGTAGTATATCTTATTGTTTTTGCATGGGAATAGTTGTGGAATAGATTGGGAATGAAGTTACTGAAGGGTAACATGGAAAAATTTCATTGTGAAAAAGTTAAATTTTTAATATATCAGGTGATTAATAAATACAAAGTAAAGATTTTCTTAATTTTTAAAAATCATAAAAAATTTATAAAAATTAGTGATAAAATTTTAATGTGGAATATTTTTATTTAAATGCTCTATCAAAATTTTTTGTGGGGGGATAACTATGAGTAAAGTTGTTATTATAAGTGATTTGCATATAGGTGATATGTCAGAAGCTGATGATTTTTATACGTCTGGAAATTTTGAAAAATTTATGTCGTTTCTTGAATTTGTTGAAAAAGATAAAGAAGTAGAAAAAATAATAATTGCAGGAGATTTTTTTGAATTATGGCAATGCAAAGTCGATAAAATTTTACAGATGTACGTTGAATTATGGAAAATATTTTCTAAGTTAAAAGAAGAAGGAAAAAAGATAATTTATGTACCGGGTAATCATGATTCTCTTCCATTTTCTAAACTGGTTTATAAAATTTCATCATTTTCATTTGGTCCAATAGAATTGACAAATAAATATGATATTGATCAAACGAAAAATTTGCTTTTTCCTTATTATAACGAAGATAACCTTTGGGTTGAACATGGACATAGATTTGATAAATATAATCGTAATGTATCAGATTCATCGGGTATTGGTAAGGTAGCAATTGGAAAATTTATTGCTCAAACTATTGGGGTTATAGAAAGATTGGGTGCAAAAGATATTGACGAGCAATTAGAACAGTTCTGGAATAAATCGAAATCAATATGGGAAAAGTTTAAAAAGAAATTTGAATCGCCTTTTTATAGGATTGCTGGAAATTTGCAATCTTATGTGACACCTGCGAATAAAGATTATAAAGGAGATTATTCAGAATATGAAAGTGGAGTATCATTACTTGCTGAAAAAATATTAAATGATGGTGTAGAAAAGGCATTTGTTGTACTTGGACATACCCATAAACCAAAGATAATACATGTTGACAAAAGAATTATTTATGCAAACTCTGGGAGCTGGGTAAAAAATCAGACAACATTTTGTGTGTTTGATACAGAAAAACAGAATATATCTCTTTGTGAATGGTATAATAATAGAATTGTGGAATTGGAGAGAAATCAGTAAATAAATTAAAATTCCTAAAAATGCAAATGAAAATTTAACTGAAGGTGAATTTATTACTGATCCTAAAAAATTTTTGGATTGTTTAAGAAATACTGGATTAAATGTTGAATTAGTGGATTAATAAAAGTTATTATCTATTTATTTAAAAACATTGGGGGAATATATTAATGACTGTTAAAAATAAAAGAGAAATTTTAGAAGAGATTCAAGACAATATTAAAAATATTATTAATAGTGAATATTATAATAAGTGGAAAAATGAAAAAGTAAAAGGTAGTGGATACGTTATTTTTAATAATAGCTTTTTGAATAGAGAAAATTTAGCTTTTACTAAAAAAAGTAATAAATACTTGGGTTTTGAAATTTTTGAAGATAGAAAAGAGATAAAAGAAAATATAAATGAATTAAAAATTTTTTTATTAAAAACCCTAATTAATGAAGATATAAAATTTTATTCTAAGAAACATAGAGATTTACCTGAAATCAAAAATATTGAAAGTGTTATAGATGAAGAATTAGAAAAAATAGGATATGCTTCGTTTATTTTAATTGGAGAGTTGAAAAGTCACTTTAAAATCACAGAAAGTGATAATTTTATAATAATTTATGATTCTAATTTGTCAAAAGATTATAATATTTGCTATAACGGCAAAATTGAGATACGTATAAAAAGAAATGTTGAGAGAGAGTTATTATTGAATGAAATCGTAGAACTTATTGAACATGATGAAAATTTAAAATCTAAAAGAAGTTGGGAAAGAGAATTTAAAGAAGAATATAAAAAAATTTTTTATGAATTGAACATTCCTACAAAAGAAACTAAAAAACATAATAATACGTTAATAGGAAGTATAAAAAATCATATTAAAAATCAGAATTTACAGTATAAAAATTATTTAGAAAAATTCAAAGATAATGAAGAAAATAATGAAAATTTAATGGAAATCAAAAGAATTGCTTATAATTTTGCAACAGATGCACTAAAAGTTATGAGATTGATATTAGTTATTTGCGACTTGCATCCAATAATTTTATGGTTAACTCTTTTTGAAACTTTAAAGTTAAAGAAATTTTTTGAAAAATTATTTAAAACTAGTAAAAAACCAAATTTAGAAGAATATAAACGTACAATAAGCAAATCAAGAAACAAATCATTCCATAATTTTTTTAATTTCGATATGGACATAAGGGTAAATTTAGAAGAAATAAATTTTAAAGGAAAAGAATTGCGGTTATTTAAAGAATACGGAAAAAATAATAAATTATTTGACTCTTTTAAATTCGAAGATCGTGAAATAATAGAAACATTTCTTACTTTTTCAAGAACCAATCAAGATGAATTATCGACTGATTTTTGGGAAAATAATTATAAAGTTATGGACGAGTTTTATGTATTGGTAGAAAAAACAGAGGAAGTTTTATGGATGCTAAATTCTATAAAAAAATAAACACACATATATTTTGAGGTGTTCATATGTTTATAGAAAAAGAAGAAACTTTAAAATATCTTATTGATCAGATAATGC
>NZ_AZAX01000023.1:0-33695 GCF_001021175.1 Marinitoga sp. 1155
TTACACGCCTACGGCGGGTTATAGGATAAAGATTAAAGATTTTAAAATTAAAACTTTTCAATATTTTCAAAGAAAATATTCACACTTACGGTGGGTAATAGGATTAAAAATTGGATTTTAATTAAAAAAAATTTTGAGATGTCGCTCTCCTTCGGTAAATATTAGGATAAAATCATTTTATTTTAAAAAATAAATTCTTAAAATATTTGCAAAGCAAATATTTGCGCCTACGGGGGGTTATAGGATAAAAATTTAATATTTTAAAATAAAAACTTTTTAATATTTTCAAAGAAAATATTCATACCTCCATATACTTATATGCATCTATTCTAATCATACTTTTGCTTTCTTTTTTATTATAGCATAAATTTAACTAATATTTATTTTTATAGTTCTTTTTACATTAATAATTACATCCTTAGATGCATGAGTTTTTATTAATTTTTATTATAAGCCAATAAAAAAAACGCCATTCCAATCATAGAATGGCGTACTAAATTATTTTCTCTAATATATCATCCTCTAAGTTTCAATTGTTTATTAGCAACAGTTTCATTTAATCTTCTTACTGGTGTATTTACTGGAGCTTCTTTTAATATTTCCGGATTTGTTTTGGCTTCTTCCAATATTTTATGCATCACATCTATAAAGTGATCTAATTCTTCTTTAGATTCTGTTTCTGTTGGCTCTATCATCATCGCTTCATGAACTATTAATGGGAAATAAATTGTTGGCGGATGTATACCGTAATCTAATAATCTTTTTGCAAAATCTAAAGTTTTTACTCCATATTCTTTTAAGAAAGTTCCGTCTATTATAAACTCATGTTTACATATTTCGTTATATGCTATTTTAAATTCTTTTTCTAATTTTTTTCTTAAATAATTGGCATTTAATACAGCCATTTCACTTGCAAATTTTAATCCTTCTTTTCCCATCATTAATATATATGTATAAGCTCTAACCATAACACTAAAGTTACCATAAAATGTTCTTAATCTTCCTATACTTTTTGGTATATTATGATTAAAATAATATTTTCCATCTTCATCTATTTCAACAATTGGTTTAGGTAGATAATCTCTTAACTTTTCCTTTACTCCAACAGGACCACTACCAGGACCACCCATTCCATGCGGCGTTGAGAATGTTTTATGTAAATTTAAATGAACTATATCAAACCCCATATCTCCAGGTCTTACTTTTCCCATTATTGCATTTAAATTTGCACCATCATAATACAGTAACGCATTGTGTTCATGAGCTAATTTTGCTATTTTTAAAATATCTTTTTCAAAAAGACCCAATGTGTTTGGATTAGTAAGCATTATAGCAGCAACTGTATCATCCATAACCTTTTTAAACTCTTCTAAATCAACTCTTCCATCTGGCCCTGATTTTATTTCAACAACATCAAACCCTGCCATTTTTGCAGAAGCTGGATTTGTTCCATGAGCAGAATCTGGCAAAATAACTTTTGTTTTGTTTGTATAACCATTATCTTCTATATATTTTTTTACAATAAGCATTCCAGCTAATTCGCCGTGTGCTCCTGCTGCTGGTTGCAATGTAACGGCATCCATACCTGTTATTTCACCAAGATATTTTTGTAAATTATACATTAATTCAAGTGCTCCTTGAATATGCTCTTCTTCTAAATACGGATGTATATTGTTAAATAAGTTTGCCATTTCTTCGTTTAACATCGGATTATATTTCATTGTACAAGAACCTAAAGGATAAAATCCGCTATCCACAGAATGATTTTTTCTTTCTAATTCATTATAATGTCTAACAATTTCTAATTCATGCACTTGGGGTAATCTTGGTTCTTTTTTTCTTAATAATTCTTCTTCTAATTCAATTTTTGTTTCAGGAACATCTAATTTTGGCAGAGAAAATGCAGTTCTTCCACTTTTATCTTTTTCAAAAATCAATTTCATCTATTTCACCTACCTTAGAAATCAAATAATCAATTTCTTCTTTTGTGTTTAATTCTGTTGAACAGAATAATGCATAATTTTTTTTATCTTCAAAGAATTTTCCTAAGTTTAAAGGACCTATATATTTTTCTTCTAATAATTTTTTATTAAATACATCTAAATCAAATCTTGGTTTTATAACAAATTCATTGAAAAATTCTCCTTCAAAAACAGGATCAAATTTTTCTGATTCAATTAATTTTTTCGCTAAATAATGCGCTTTTTGGTAATTTTGATAAGCTATTTCTTTTAATCCTTCTCTTCCAATAATGCTTAAATAAACAGATGCAATAACAGCCATTAATGCATGATTTGAACAAATATTCGATGTAGCTCTTGCTCTTCTAATATGTTGTTCTCTTGTTTGCAATACCATTACAAAACCTTTTTTTCCATCTGCATCGATTGTTTCTCCAATAATTCTTCCGGGCATTTGTCTTATATACTTTTGTTTTGATGCGAAGAAACCAAAAGTAGGACCTCCAAAAGACATGTAATTTCCTAATGATTGACCTTCACCAACAACTATATCTGCACCTAAATTCCCTGGTGATTCTAATAACCCTAGGGCTATGGGATATGCATTTACTATTAATAATACTTTTTCAGGTAATATTTCTTTTATTTGTTTAATATTTTCAATAATTCCAAAAAAATTCGGATATGAAATTACAACTGAACTCGTATTTTCATCTATTTTAGATTTCAAATCTTCTAAATTTATCCTTCCTGTTTTTTCATCATAATCAATTAATTCAATTTCTATATTTTGAGATTCCGTATATGTTTTTGATACTTCGATGTATTCTGGATGAATTGATTTTGCTACTAATGCTTTATGTTTTCTATTTACCCTTGATGCCATCAATATGGCCTCAGCAACAGCTGTCCCACCATCATACATAGAAGAATTTGCTACTTCCATACCTGTTATTTCACAAATAGCTGTTTGAAATTCATATAATGCTTGTAATGTTCCTTGAGAAACTTCTGCTTGGTATGGCGTGTATGCAGTCAAGAAATTCCTTTTTGTAGCTAATTGATATACTGCTGAAGGTACATAATGTTTATAAATACCTGCTCCTCTAAACATTGCATAATTTTCTAAATTAGTAGTTCTTTTTGATAATTCTAATAATTCCCTTTTAACTTCAATTTCCGATTTTGATTCAGGTATATTTAATTCCCCATCAAATAATTCAGGAATATCTTTGTATAATTCTTTTATATTATCAATTCCAATTACATTCATCATTTCTTTTATATCTTCTTCTGTATGTGGAATATATGGAAAATTTTTCACCTATTTCACCTCACTCTTAAAATTTCAAAGACCCGGAAAACCGGGCCCCATGATTATAATAAGTTTTTATATTCTTCTTCACTTAATAATTCTTCTAATTCACTTTCGTTAGAAAGTTCTAATTTCACTATCCAACCTTTTCCTTCTGCATCTTCATTAATAATTTCAGGAGACGCATCTAATTCTGTATTTACTTCAATAACTTTTCCTGATATTGGAGAGTAAACATCACTGGCAGATTTCACTGATTCTACAGCGCATAAAACTTCACCTTTTGAAATTTCTTTTCCTTCTTCAGGTAATTCAACAAATGTTACATCACCTAATTCTTCTGCTGCATGTGACGTAATTCCTATTGTAGCAATTTTACCTTCTACTTCTACCCATTCGTGAGTTTTTGTAAATTTTTTCATTTTCATACCCTCCTAAGTTATTTTCTATTTTTTACACTACCTCTATAAAATGGTGTTTTTATTACTTTTGCTTTCACTCTTTTCCCTCTTATTTCTACTTCTATTTCTGTATCTTTTTTGTAATATGGTTTATTTAACATAGCCAATGCTATCGGTTTCTCCAATGTTGGAGACATTGTTCCACTTGTAATAAAACCTACTTCTTTATCCTCAGCAAATATTTTATAACCATGTCTTGGAATACCTTTTTCTAACATTTCTATACCTTTTAATCTTCTTCTAATCCCAATTTCTTTTTCTTTTAATAATGTTTCTTTACCAATGAAATCTTTTTCCATATCAACTGCCCATTTTAGCCCTGCTTCAAAAGGGGTAATTTCATCTGTCATATCATTTCCATATAATAAATAGGTAGCTTCCAATCTTAATGTATCTCTTGCACCTAATCCTGCTGGTTTACCATCATATTTAGACAACAATTCTATTAATTTTCTCCACATAGGAACCGCAGCTTCTTTTTCTAAGTAAATTTCAAAACCATCTTCACCTGTATAGCCAGTTCTTGAAATTAAACATTTTATTCCATTAATTCTTCCTTCAGTGAAATTATAATATGAAATTTCTTTCAAATCAACCCCTGATATTTCTTGTAACATTTCTTCAGCTTTTGGACCTTGAACAGCTATTTGTGCTGTTTTGTCTGAAATATTTGTTACATTAACATCGAATTTTTCTGCCTGTTTTAATATCCAATTATAATCTTTTTCAATATTTGAAGCATTCACAACTAATAAAAGATGTGTATCTGAATATTTATAAGCTAATAGATCATCTATAATTCCACCATTTTCATTTAACATTGGAGAATAAACTATTTCTTCTGGTTTGATTTTTTCTACATTATTTGTTATTAAATAATTTACGAATTTTACCGCTTCTTTTCCCTTAATATCAATTTCTCCCATATGGGAAACATCAAATATTCCCACGTTATTTCTTACAGCATTATGTTCTTCTTTTAAAGAAGAATACCATACAGGCATTTCCCAACCACCAAATGGAACCATTTTTGCTCCTAATCTTACATGTTCTTCAAAAAGCGGTGTCCTCTTTAAATTTTCCATTAATCTGCCTCCTTATTTTCTAAAATTTCTTTTGCATTTTCATAATCATTTTCTTTAACAAAAACATTCATTATTGTTCCATTTCCAAAAAACTCTCTTCCTATACCTATTTCTTTTGGCGCTTTTACTAATACGCTTATTCCTTCTGATTCTAATAACTGTTTCACCAATTGCGCTTCGAAATCATTAATATGCGATTTTAATAATTTCCACATTTTATCACCTCACTAATGGTATTATACATCTAAAATTTGTATTTATAAAGAAAAGAAAATTTATAAAAAACGTGGTATAATAACAATAAACGGCAATAAATGAAAAAAATTTCATATATTCATAGTTTTTCACGTTTAATAATAAGGAGGGAATTTTATGCCTGAAATTAAAAAAATAGGTATTATCACCAGTGGTGGTGATGCACCCGGGATGAATGCAGCAGTTAGAGCTGTTACCAGAACTGCATCTTCAAAAAATATTGATGTAATCGGATTTTATAAAGGTTATGCTGGAATACTTGATAAAGATTATGTTGAATTAACCTATTCTTCTGTAGGAGGGATAATGGAAAAAGGTGGAACTATATTAAGGACTGCTAGAGTACCAGAATTTAAAAATCCAGAAATTAGAGCAGAAGCCGCAAAAAATTTGAAAGATTTAAATGTTGACGGTCTTATTGTTATAGGTGGCGAAGGGAGTTTAACAGGAGCAAAGTTATTATATGAAGAGTATAATATTCCTGTTATAGGTATCCCTGCATCAATTGATAATGACATTCCACATACAGATATGGCAATTGGTGTTGATACATGTTTAAACACAGCTGTTGAAGCAATGCAAAAATTGAAAGATACTGCATCTTCACATGAAAGAGCTTTTATTGTTGAAGTTATGGGTAGAGGTTCTGGTTATATTGCATTAATGTCTGGATTGTCGGTTGGTGCAGAAGCTGTTATTATACCAGAGGTTCCTGTAGATTATGATGAATTGACAGATAAAATCTGGAAAGAAAGAAAGAGGGGTAAGATCAATTGTATTGTGGTAGTTGCTGAAGGTGCTGCAAGTGCCTACTCAGTTGCAAGACATTTTGAGAATAAAATAGGTTATGAAACACGAATTACAATTTTAGGACATATTCAACGTGGTGGATCTCCCACTGCATTTGACAGAATTCTTGCTTCAAGAATGGGATATTCCGCTGTAAATTTCTTATTAGAAGGAAAATATGGAACTATGGTTGCATTGGAAAAAGGACAAAATGTCACAGTGCCTTTAGAGATAGTTTTAAGCGAGAAAAAAACACTTGATCTTAAATTAATTGATTTAGTAAACACATTATCTTAAGGAGTGATTATATGAGAAAAACAAGAATTGTTGCTACTATTGGTCCAGCTACAGAATCTGAAGGAATGGTAAGAAATTTGATAAAAGCCGGTGCTGATGTATTAAGGTTAAACACATCTCATGAAAGTCCAGAAGTGCATCAAAAAAGAATAGAAATAATTAAAAAAATAAGAAATGAATTCAGTAAACCTGTTGCTATTCTCCTTGATTTAGCCGGGCCTAAAATTAGAACAGGCAAATTTAATACAGAAGAAGTTACATTACAAAAAGGACAGGAATTTATTTTAACTACTGAAGATATAATTGGTGATAATACAAAAGTTTCTATTAACTATAAAGGATTACCAGGTGATGTAAAACCCGGAAACTTAATATTGGTTAATGATGGAAAATTAAAATTAAAGGTTATTTCTTCAGATGGAATTAATATAAAAACAGAAGTTATGAATACAGCCACAATAACACACAGACGAGGAATAAACGCTCCTGGTGCTGATATAAAAATTCCAGCTTTAACTGAAAAAGATAAAAAATATATAGAGTTCGGCATTAAAAACGAAGTTGATTATTTTGCCTTATCATTTGTTAGAAAACCAGAAGATGTTATAGAAATGAGAGAACTATTGAATTCTTTAAATGCGAAAGACGCTCAAATTATTAGTAAAATTGAAACGAAACAGGCAATTGATAATGATCTTGAAAAAATTATAGAGCTATCAGATGCTGTAATGGTTGCAAGAGGAGATTTAGGCGTTGAAGTTGAAGCAGAAAAAATTCCTGTTTTACAAAAAAGAATTATAAGTATAGCAAACAAAAAATCCAAACCAGTAATTACCGCTACCCAAATGCTTGAAACCATGATAGAAAACCCTGTTCCCACGAGAGCAGAAACAACCGATATAGCTAATGCTATACTCGACGGTACGGATGCCATTATGCTATCAGGTGAAACATCAATTGGGAAATACCCAATAGAAGCTGTTAAAGTCATGGATAGGGTTGCAAAAGAAACCGAACCTTATATGAACCATTATGGTGCTTTATTTTTTGACTTTGATGAAGAAGATTCAACTACAAATGCTATATCAAAAGCAGCAAACGAAATTGCTCTTTCTATGGGAATAAAAACAATTGTTGCTGTTACCGATAAAGGTTATACAGCAAGAGCAGTTTCACGATATAGAGAAAATGTTAATATTATTGCCGTTACACATTCAGAAAGAACTTATAACCGATTGGCTTTGGTATGGGGAGTAACTCCAATGATTGTAAATGAATTTGTAAGTACTGATACAATGCTTTATATTGTTAAGCAAACATTAAAAAATGAAGGTTTTGTAAAACCCGGAGAAAAAATTATTTTCACTGCTGGTATCCCTTATGGATTTTCCAGTAAAACTAATTTCTTACATATTGCAGAAATAAAATAAACTGTGCATATCGCACAGTTTATTTTATTTAAATATTTCTTTTATTTTCTTTTTCCTCTTTTTATCTTTAATGAGTTCAGCACTACAGTTATAGAACTGAATGCCATTGCTGCTTCTGCAATTGCAGGATGCAATAATCCGGACATTGCAGCGGGAATAGCTATTACATTATAGAAAAATGCCCAGAATAAATTAGATTTTATTACTGAAAATGTTTTTCTTGAAATTTCTACTGTATCAACTATCTCCGAAACACCACCTTTTACTATAATCACATCAGCATTTGAAACATCATGAAAATGTTGTTGTTTTTTTCTTTATTTTCATATATTTTATTATTAAATATATTGTTGTTATTGTTATTCCTAATATACCAAAAGATTTAATTTGATATGAGAATGATTTCAATAATGCGGATACCCATGATATTAATGAAATAAAAAATATTAATATATCAAAATTAAAACTTAATTTTTTTATTGATTTAAATGCATCAATTATTATATATTTTCCTAAATAAAATATTATATATGAACCTGTAATAATTTCTATCACATAAAAATCTGGATTTTTATGTGATAGATTGTTTTCAATAAACAAAAACATTACAGGAAGTGATATTATTATTGCTAATATCATATTTTTTCTACTTTCTTTATATCTTTTCTTATTATATTCATTCTCTTTAATTTCTTCTATATCATATCCTGTTTCTAATAATTTTCCTTTTAAAATATTAAAAGCAACTTCTTTTTCAAATGTAATCTCTACCAATTCTTCATCTAATTTCACATTAGCTTTTTTTATACCTGGTATTTTATTTAATGTCTTCTCTACAATTCTTGCACATGAAGAACATGTCATTCCGGATATTTTATATACACCCTTCATATTTATCCCTCTATTCCACACAACAACTCATTTTTGAAATATCTCTTTTAAAGTCTTGAGCTCCAAGTTTTATTATTTCTGAAAGAGTTGGAAAAACATGTATTGTCTCAATAACTTCTTTTATTTTCATTTTATTTTTAATAATCATAGTTGCTTCATGAATTATATCACCAGCTAAAGGAGATAATAACTGTATTCCTAAAATTTCTTCAGTATTTTCATTAATAACAAACCTAATAGCTCCTTTTGTGTCTTTTATTGCTATAGCCTTTGGTAAATTTTCCAGTTTAACAAAATTGCATTTTATTTTTATATCATTCTTTTTTGCTTCTTTTTCAGTTAACCCAACACTTGCAAATTGAGGATCCGTAAATATAGCATATGGTATTATGCTATAATCCATTTTTTCCTTACTTTCAGAATACATATTTTTCACGGCCAAATTTCCTTCCTTAGCAGCAATAGTTTCAAGCATAGGATTTCCTATTACATCTCCAGCAGCCCAGATGTTTTCAACTGCTTTTAAATACTTATCCACTACTATTTCTTTTCTATTTCCTAATTTGATATTTATTTTCTCTAATCCTAAATCATCTGTATTTGCAACTCTTCCTGCGGCAATAAGAAGTTTATCAAATTGGATTTTTTTATCATCTTCAAGAATAACTACATTATTTTTAATTACTTTTATTTTTGCATTTTTAATAATTTTTATACCTTCATCTTTTAAATAATTGCTTATTAACCTTTCAAAATCATCATCTACACCATTCATTATATGATTGGTAGCTTCTAATATTACTACTTTAGAACCAAATCTCGAAAATATTTGAGCAAATTCCAGTCCTAATGCTCCACCACCAATTATAATTAATTTATCCGGTAATTCTTTTAAATCTAAAGCTTCTTTATTTGTTAAAAATTCAATGTTTTCTAAACCTGGTATTTGAGGAATATATGTCCTTGAACCTGTAGCAATTAAAAATTTTTCACCTTTTATTTTTTTGTTATTTACTATAATAGTGTTTTTATCAATAAATTTTGCTTTTCCATTCAAAAATTCTACATTCTTTAAATTTTTAAGAATTTTTATATATTTTTCCTTTCTAGCTTTTAATACCAATTTATCTTTTTCTTCAATAATTTTAGAATAATCAATTTGTAGATTTGTCTTTATTCCTTCAAAAATATTGTTTTGTATTTTGTAAATCAATTCTGCTTTATATAACAGATGTTTAGTAGGGAAACATCCTACATTTACACATGTACCTCCTATTTCTACATTTTCATTATTATTAATAATCAAAGTTTTTTTATTTTTTCTTTCTGCTTCAAGTGCTGCAGAAAATCCGGCCGCTCCTCCTCCAATAATAATCAATTCGTATTTCATAATCCACCTCCTCTTACCCCACCTACATAGGGTGTCTTAATATTATTATAATCTTATATTATTACATTTCTATTAATAAAACAAAGTATATTATTTTTTATAGTGTAACCCTGGTTACAGACAAAATAGACAAAATGAGTTATAATTAATATGTAAATAAATAATATTTTTCACAAAGCGAGGAGATAATATGAGTGAATTGTTTAATAAAAAAGAATATTTAAAAAACTTGATAAAAAGAGTAAACCAGGAAAAAGATAATGAAGAATTAAAGAAGGAATTACAAAGCATTATAAGAGAATTATCAGCAGAAGAAATTGCTTTAGTAGAACAGGAATTAATGGATAATGAAGGAATAACAATTGATCAAATCCAATCAGTATGTGATGTACATCTTAATTTATTTAAAGAATATATAGATAAAGAAAAAATAGAAGTTGAATCCTGGCATCCTATTTATATTTTAATGAAAGAACATGAACACATTATAAAAACCGCAGAAAAAATAAGAGATATTGCAAAAAAAATATTAGAGAAAAAATCCATTCAGGAAGCGTTTCCGCTATTTATGAATTTAAATATTCACATTGATAATCTTATGGCTGCAGAAAATTATTTCTTAAAAGAAGAAAATGTTTTATTTCCCTATATAGAAAAATACGGAATAACAAAACCTCCTGCAATAATGTGGAGGGAACATGATCAGGTAAGAGATTTAAGGAAAAAAATTATAAAAATAAAAGATAATAAAAATTTTGAAGAAATAAAAAAAGATTTATACAATATTTCATTAGCATTATTAGAATTATTTATGAATCATGTTCATAAAGAGCATTCTGTTTTATTTCCAACTGCTTTAAAATTAATTAAAAAAGAAGAATGGTTTGATATAAGAAAACAATTTGATGAAATTGGATATTGCTGTTTTGATCCAGAACCATTGGATTTAGAAAAAAGTGAAACAGAAGGTGTATTAGAAGGGAAAATAAAACTTCCAAGTGGCAAATTAACAGTAGAACAATTAAAGTATATATTGAATACATTACCAATAGATATAACCTTTGTTGATGCAAATGATGAAGTTAAATATTTTAGTGAATCTAAAGAAAGAATTTTTATAAGAAGCAGAGCAATTTTAGGAAGAAAAGTAGAAAATTGTCATCCTCCTAAAAGTGTAGATATAGTAAAAAAAATTGTTAATGATTTTAAAAGTGGAAAAAGAAATAATGCTGATTTCTGGTTAAAAATAGGAGAAAAATATGTATATATAAGATATTTTGCTGTGAGAAATAACAAAGGTGAATATCTTGGAACTTTAGAAGTAACCCAGGATATAAAACCAATCCAGGAAATAACAGGCGAAAGACGTATTTATGACGAAAAAAATTAAAATATTATGGAGGTGTTAGTAATGGGTAGTATGTTTTGTTATCAATGTTCAGAAGCAGCAAAAGGTATAGGGTGTGAAGCTTTTGGTGTGTGTGGTAAAACCCCAGAAGTTGCAAATTTACAGGATATGTTAATATGGCTAACAAAAGGTTTATCTTTTTGGACTTTAAAAGCAAAAGAATACGATATAAAAGATGATGAAGCAAATTTATTTGTCGCAGAAGCATTATTTAGCACAATTACAAATGTCAATTTTTCTGTTGAAAGAATGGTCAATTTTATTGATAAAGCTATAGAATTAAGGGAAAAAGTAAAACATTTGTTTTTAGATGCATATGTGGCAAAAGAAGGTAAACCATTTGAAGAAAAAGTTCCAGAAGCTGCAGAATGGTATAAACCAGGTGGAGCAGAAATTTATGAATTAAAAGGTGCAGAAGTTGGGGTTTTGGCCGATAAAGATGAAGACATCAGATCTTTGAAACAATTAGTAATATATGGATTAAAAGGAATTGCGGCATATGCTGATCATGCATACGTGTTAAAACATTCAAATGATGATATATTATATTTCTTACAGAAGGGCTTAGTTGAAACATTAAGAGAAGATATAACAGCAGAGAAATTAATAAATTTAACACTTGAAACAGGAAAATATGCAGTTGAGGTAATGGCATTATTGGATAAAGCAAACACATCAACATATGGTAATCCTGAAATTACAGAAGTATATACTGGAACATATAATGCACCTGGAATTTTAGTAAGTGGGCATGATTTATTAGATTTAGAAGAATTATTAAAACAAACAGAAGGAACAGGAATTAAAGTTTATACACATGGAGAAATGTTACCAGCTCATGCTTATCCAGAATTAAAAAAATATAAACACTTAGCAGGAAACTTTGGAGGTTCATGGTGGAGACAGGATAAAGAATTTGAAGAATTTGGCGGAGCAATATTAATGACAACAAACTGTTTAGTTCCTCCAAAAGAATCATATAAAGATAGAGTATTTACCACAGGATTAGTAGGATTTGATAAATTAACTCATATTCCAAATAGAACAGATGGAAAACCAAAAGATTTCTCACCAGTTATAAAGAAGGCGTTAGAATTAGGGCCAATTCCAGAAAGAGAAGGGAAGAAATTAGTAATAGGTTTTGCTCATGAACAAGTAGCCCAGGTGGCAGATAAAGTAATAGATGCTGTAAAAACAGGAGCAATAAAGAAATTCTTTGTAATGGCAGGTTGTGATGGAAGACATAAAGAAAGAGAATATTATACAGAGTTTGCAGCTAACTTACCAAAAGATACAGTTATCTTAACAGCAGGATGTGCAAAATATAGATATAATACATTAGAACTTGGAGATATCGGAGGAATTCCAAGGGTATTAGATGCAGGTCAATGTAATGACTCTTATTCATTAGTAGTAACAGCATTAAAATTAAAAGAAGCATTTGGACTAGAAGATATTAATGAATTACCAATTGAATATAATATAGCTTGGTATGAACAAAAAGCAGTAGCAGTATTATTAGCATTATTATACTTAGGAGTAAAAGGAATAAAATTAGGTCCGAAATTACCAGCATTTGTTTCACCAAATGTATTGAAAGTATTAGTTGATAATTTTGGAATTAATCCTATTACTACTGTTGAAAAAGATCTTGAATTTTTCTTGAATAAATAATTAAATAAAAATAATTACCCCCTCTGAAATTCAGAGGGGTTTTTTGTTATTAATAATATTATGTTGTATATTGCAATTGAAAAAAACATTAAACATTTTTGTAATCTGGACCTCTATGTTCTATTTGTTTTAACATTTTATATAAATCATGTTTTTCAACATTTCCTTTGAAATTATATATCCCAACAATTCCACACAATGGTTACATCCCCTTTATAAAACTTTATTAAATGAAAATTTACTTCATATAAAAAATGCATTTACTCACATATTTTTATATTTTCATTATTTTTAAGTATAAAATAAAATGAAATTAAAATTATTCCAACTCCTATAATATAAAAACCGTATTGTATTACTATTTTACCAATAAAACCAAAAAATAAATTCCCAACAGGCATTAATATGCTTGCAAGTGTAAAAATTACAGAGAATACTCTTCCCTGATAATCAGAATCAACATTTTTTTGAACATAACTGAAAAATGAAACATTGAATTGTCCAAGAAATAATCCAAATAAAAAAGTACTAATATAAAGCATAATAATTTCTTTAAATTGAATTAATAATAGTGAAGATCCCATTAAACCAAAAATAATACCATTTGTAAGTATTTTTTCATCGTACTTTGAAAATAATCTGGAAGTTACAACAACAAAAATAGAACCAACTGCTTCGGCGGTTAATGCTCCGGAATATGCCATTGGAGAATTTAAAACACTTTTAGAAAATAACGGTATATACAGATTGTATCCTGCTATAAAAAAATTTACTAAAGATGCTGTTAGTATCATTTTTCTTAAATTTTTATTTTTCCATATATATTTAATCCCATTTTTAAATAAAATAATTCCGTTTTTTGTTTTTGTCAAATTATCTTTTTTATATTGATAATCAATAAAAATTTCTGAAAATCCTGAAAAAAGAAATGTTGCTCCATTAATCAGGAAAATTACATGTATTGGCACAACATTTATCAATGAAATACTAAAAAGCGGAGAAATTACTTTTATGATATTTTCCATGCTATTAAACCATGCATTAAAACTTACTATATCTTCACTATTTATTACTTCAGAAACTATTGAACGACTTGCAATGGAAAATATTGCAAAAACAGCAGAAGATAATATATAGACCAATGCTATCATTGTTATGGATGGATAGTTAATAGATATTATACCAAGTAAAGTCATTGTTATCCCATTTATAAAATCACATATTATCATCAATTTTTTTCTATTTAATATATCTACAGTTGTTCCGCCAATTATATTTAGAATTAACATAGGTAATATTACTAATGATGATATTATTCCTATAATTTTTGTATCTCCCGTTTTTGATATTATCCACCAATTAATAGCATATAAAAAAAACAAATCTCCCATATATGAAACTGCGTTACCAGAAATTAAAAGAAGTTGATTCTTTTTTTTAGATAATACACTCATTATGACATCTCCTTTAACCTTTCGGGCGCTGTTAAGTAATATACATAACATTTATCTTCTTCTGTAAAGGAAGTTATATATATTTTCTTACCTGGAAAAGATTTTAAGGTGTTTCGAGTTTTCTTTAATTTATTAATAAGATCTTCTTTTTCTATTTGACGTATTTCACCGAGATAATTTATTGAAACCAATACATTTAAGTCATAAGCAAATTCCATTTTTTTCTGTATCTCATTCATTATTGGATAATTTTTGAAGATAAATTGTTGGGGTTGATAACCGTTTTCATATCTTTTCAATAATTTTAAAAATTTTTGTTCAAAAACATTTTCGGTCCAGTTATTACTATATCTAAATACAATAGAGGTATGATAATCTCCTATATTTTTTGAAAAATCCTTGTCATTAAAAATTCTATAATTCATAATTGTACTTGCTATTAATGACTCTATATTCATAATTTTTGATATTTTGGATAGAATCCTTTTTATAATAAAAATTATTTTTTCATCATTTTCGATTTTATTCTTTATTTTAAAAGTGTCGATTAATATATCATTATCTGTATAAGGGACAAAGCCATGTTTTTCAACTTCGAATAATTCTTTTGTATGTTCATCTGATAAGAAATTGTAGTTATTATTTTTTTCTTTTATTATTTTTACAAAATCTGAAAAATATGATTTATTTTTATTCTCATATTTATCGTTTAATATATCAAAGAAACTTTGTTTTAATACATGAACACTTTTCTGATCCATTATATTATGTGAAAAGATCATATTTAATTTGATACAGTTTTCGGTATAATTTATATAAAACATATATAATAAATGATTTAACCTGTTTTTTATTAATATTTTTTCTATTATTTCATTAATTCTTTCTTCAGGCTCATTTTCAAATATTAAAACATCCTCTGAAATATCAAAGCCTTTATTATATTCAACAAAATACAAAGTATCTTCTTCTACAATTTTACTTCTTAGTAATTCATGAGTATTTATTAATTCATTTAATGCTTTTGTGATTTTGTTTAGCTCGTATATGAAAGGAATATTTATGTTTACATGAATATATGAGTTAAAGTTATCATAATAATAAACTTTTTGAAGATAATGTGTTTCGTATTTTTTAAAGATTTTATCGCTCAATATTTTTTTATTAATTTTTTTATACCATTCCTCGATTGTTTTTTCTGAGGAAATAATCAATTTTTTTAATATTGGTTTATAATGTATCTGATTTAAGTTTTTTTCTATATATTCTGTCATTGAATTAATGTCTGGATATATATATAAAAAATCATCCGATAAATTTATATCAAATACTTTTTCTAAATTATTTATTAATTTTAAAGATGATAATGAATCACTGCCTGGCAACATAAAGAAAGATATATTGTCTGAAACATTATCTTCATATGATAGTGTTGTTTTAATGATATTTTTTATTTTCTGTTTTATATAGTCATCTGAAATATTATTCTTTACTCTTAGAGTTTGTGTATAATATTCTTCAAACATTTTTATTAATGATTTCATATCTATTTTTTTATTAATATTCAAAGGCATTTTATCTATTCTTATATAGAATTCCGGAATCATATATTTATTAAGAAATTTTCTTAAAACATTTTTAATTTTATTACCCTCAATTTCTTTATTTGAAATATAAAAACAAATTAGCTTCTTTTTATAATAAATTATTTTTAATTGTTTTATGGGAAAATTATTATAAATTCTGTTTTCAATCTCTTCCAACTCCACCCTGATTCCGTTTATCTGAATCTGTGAATCCTTTCTTCCAAGAAATATAATATTATTATCTTTTATATAACCATAATCCCCCGTTTTATAATACTTTTCACCATTTATTAGTACAAACATCTCTTCTGTTAATTTCTTATTGTTATAATATCCATCTGTAACCCCATTACCACCAACTAAAATTTCACCTTCTTTACCTTCAGTACCTTTTTCTTTTTTAATTTTTATTTTTACGCCATTTAACGCCTTACCTATTGGGACAGTTTTTTTAATATTATTCTTTATTTCATACATTGTTGCATATACCGTTGTTTCTGTAGGCCCGTATAGATTGAAAATCTGCGTATTATCTAAAATATTTCTTACCTTATTTGCTAAAGAAACAGGGAACACCTCTCCAGCAACCATTAAATATTTTAAATCCTTGCATTTTTCAGAAAATTTTTCATTTTCTGAAATCATGCTTAATATCGAAGGAGAAAGTGCAAGATGTGTAATTTTATATTCATAAATAATGTCTATTAATTCTTTGAATAATTCCTGATCCCTTTTACAGGGAATAACTATACTTCCACCACCAGAAACCCAACCAAATAATTCCGATAATGAAACATCAAATGTAAAAGGTGTGCTAAATAAATATCTATCTTCAATATTAACAGGAAATTTCAATTGTAATTCATTTATAATCCATGAAAGATTTTTATGTCTTGCAATAACTCCTTTTGGTTTGCCTGTACTACCAGATGTAAATAAAATGTATGCATAATTCTCTATATCAATATTTTCATCAAAATGCGATTTTTTAATCATTCCATTTTTCACATTAAAAATTTTATTATTAAATAATGAAGTATATTTTTTATATTCAAAATTAATAAGTACGGGTTTTTCAGAAAATTGAGTGATTATTTCTTTTATCTTGTTTTCTGGATAATTATCTGATATAGGAACATATGCAGCTCCTATTTTAAAAAGAGCTAGTATTGTAAACAACAAAAATTCATCTTTTTTCATTATGATAGGAATAATATCCCCTTTTTTTATTCCAACTGAGTAAAAATAACCAGCAAGATTATCGGTAATTAAATCTGTTTCTCCATAACTATACTGTACTCCTTCTGTCGTAATAAGTGCTGTTTTTTTTCTGTTTTTAGATACCTGTTCTTTAAATTCTTTTATTATATGTTTTTGATTCAATAGATTATCCTCCTTTTTGTGAAATTATTAATATATACTTTAATAAATCAATATATAATTTATTGTTGTGCATTTATCCCTCCATCAACAAAAATACTTTCCCCATTTATGTATTTTGCTTTTTCCGAAATTAAAAATTTTATTATTTCACTATATTCTTGAAAATTCCCACGTCTCCGCAAAGGAATTTTATCTTTTTTTATTTTTAAGAAGAGTCTGGTTTATTTTTTTTATTATTTTTATCAGGAATATCATTAACTTTGTTTAATAATATTACAGACAAATATTGTGAATTTTATAACTTATAAGTTACGACAAAACTTTATGAATATATAATTTTTATATTATGTTACTTCATAATTAAAAGATATTATTCTCACCTTTCAATTTACAATAATTTTAGCAAAAAAAAAAAAAATAGTCAACAACATAAAGTAAAATTTAAGTAAATTTTTAACCAACTTTTCTTTTCTTAAATTTGATAAATTTACATAATTATTATATCACTTGATATATTTTTATTGTTAATTTTTTATTATTTATAGGTTTATTTATACTTTTAATTTAATAGAAAACCAAAAAAATTCTTACCAGTAGCAGTATTATTAGCATTATTATACTTAGGAGTAAAAGGAATAAAATTAGGTCCGAAATTACCAGCATTTGTTTCACCAAATGTATTGAAAGTATTAGTTGATAATTTTGGAATTAATCCTATTACTACTGTTAAAGAAGATTTAGAATTTTTCTTGAATAAATAATTAAATAAAAATAATTACCCCCCTCTGAATTTCAGAGGGGAGTTTTTGTTGTTAAAGTTCAAAAAAATTAATTATTAGTAAATATAATTCTTTTTTTCTTATTTTAAAAATATATTTTCTGATTATTGCATTTTTAAAAATATATTACGAATAGTATAATCCGAAGTGTAATTGGATGGGGGTTAAATTATATTTTAGGGAGGTATGGACAAAGTGAAGCGTTTTTTTTTGAATGTTTTAGTTATTATCTCATTGACTTTATTATTATTAACAGGGTGTGTAAAACAAGTTGATGGAAATTCTGGAGAAATTACTGCTTCTACTATTGTTGTTAAAGGCGAATGGACTCAGGCGTATTTCAGAGGAACTCCAAACAATTGGGGAATAACATTTATGCAAAAAGTTGCGCCAAACACATGGGAGATTATAATTACATTTAATAATGGTGATGGATACGGGGCTCCGCGATTCAAAATAGATCATTATAGTGATTGGAGCGAAAGCTATCCCGCAACAGATTATGAAGTTCAGCCATATACTACATATAAGATAACCTTTTATGATGATACACATTATATAGATGTAAAAAAATATACAAGTCCTATAAATGGAGTAATATTACAGGCTTTTCAATGGTATTTGCCAGAATATGATGAAAATACACAAAGAGGGTTATGGGTAGAACTTTCTGAGAAAATACCGGATCTGGCATCTATGGGAATAACAGCATTATGGTTACCACCTGCTTATAAAGGTCAGGCCGGTAAAAGTGATGTGGGATATGGAGTATATGATATGTATGATCTTGGAGAGTTCAATCAAAAGGGAAGTATTGCAACAAAATATGGAACCAAAGATCAATATTTAAATGTTATAAATTCGGCACATTTGTATAATATGCAGATTTATGCTGATGTAGTATTTAATCATAGAATGGGAGCAGATGCCACAGAATGGGTTAATGCATATAAAGTTTCCTGGAATGATAGAAATTATGTTCTTGAAAATAAAGACATAAAGGCTTGGACCGTTTTCGATTTTCCTGGAAGGGCAAATAAATATTCTGATTTCAAATGGAGATGGTATCATTTTGATGGAGTGGATTGGGATCAAAGTACTCAAGAAAGTGCAATATTTAGATTTAATGGAATAGGAAAAGCATGGGACTGGGAAGTTGATACTGAAAATGCAAATTATGATTATTTAATGGGTGCAGATTTAGATATGGAACATCCGGACGTTGTTCAGGAACTAAAGAATTGGGGAAAATGGTATGTTGATTTTACAAATGTTGATGGATTTAGACTGGATGCTGTAAAACATATAAAGTTTGATTTTTTCAATGACTGGTTGGACTATATGAGAAGCACAACAGGAAAAGAATTATTTACTGTTGGAGAATATTGGAGTACAGATATAAATAAATTAGATAACTATATTTCAAAAACTGAAGGAAGGATGTCTTTATTCGATGTGCCTTTGCATCAGCATTTTCATGATGCTTCGAATGCTGGTGGATATTATGATATGAGAAATATTTTCAATGGGACACTTGTACAATCAAATCCGGTAAAAGCAGTAACATTTGTAGAAAATCATGACACACAACCTGGTCAATCGTTGTATTCGTCTGTACAGGATTGGTTTAAACCACTAGCTTATGCAATGATTTTATTGAGGAGAGATGGATATCCAAGTGTATTTTATGGAGACATGTATGGAGCTCCTGAAATAACAGCACAATATGACGTTATAAAAAAACTTATTGAAGCAAGAAAATTGTATGCATATGGTGAGCAATATGATTATTTGGATCACTGGGACATAATTGGATGGACAAGATTGGGAGATGTAGAACATCCAAAAGCTATGGCTGTAATATTAACAGATGGTCCTGGTGGGAGTAAATGGATGTATGTTGGAAAGAAAAATGCAAAATTTATTGATTATTTAGGAAATAGAACAGATGTTATATGGTCAAATTCTGATGGATGGGCAGAATTTAAGGTAAATGGTGGTTCTGTTTCAGTATGGGTAGAACAATAAAAAAATAAATAAACCACTCCAAATTTTTGGAGTGGTTTATTTATGTGTACCGGGCATGCGTAACAACTAGGTGGTGAAAGACTGCTGGGGGGGTGACCCGTGCCAACCACTCGCTGTAAAAACAACTACAAGAATGTTAAAAAAAAGGAAAATAAAAATGTACAAAAAAGGGATTAGGAATTAGAAACAGAATTTTGGATAGTCCTGAAAAAGCACTAAATCTGCATGTTCTGAAGATAAAAAAAGTTGTTAAGTATTTTTATAAACATAAGTTTTTTCATTTAAAAATTGGTTTTATTAACTTTGTTTTATGGTTTTAAATATATTATTTTATTTTTAATTACCCACTCTTTTCGTGGGAAAACCGGAATTTTATTATATATTTTCGATTTTATTTTTATCTAAAATATATATTTTATTACCTTCTTTTTTTATTATACCTTCATGTTCTAATCTAGAAAAAGCTCTTGATAATGCAGGTCTTGTAACACCAAAGAGGTGTGATAATTGTTCAACGGAATATTCTAAATCAATAACCTCAGTTTTTTTATCTTCCATTTTTTCTTTTAAATAATATAAAATTTTATCTTTTAAGCTATTTAATGTTATAAACCATAATTTTTGTGATATAAAATTAAATTTTGTTCCCATATATTCTATTAATTCTATTAAAAAATCCTTATTTTTCATGCATAAATCATATATTTTATTTTTGGTAATATAAGCTACAAGTGTCTTTTCTTCTGAAATAATATCTACTGGAATTTTGGAATTTTTAGAAAATGTTGCACCTAATGCCATAATAGTTGGCGCTTTCATTTCTTCTATTTGTATGATTTTTCCATCAATTTCCATCATTTCTGTTTTTACTCTGCCATATAATAGCAACATTACTTCTTCTATTTTTTCACCTCTTGATTTAATTATTGAATTTTTTTCAAATTCTTTTATATATAATATATTATTTTCTATTAACTCTTCAATTTCTGATAATTTTAACTTCCTGAAAATAATTAATTTTGAAAATCTCTCTATTAATGGATGCATAGTATCACCTCAAAATGAACATATAAAATTTTATCTTTCTTTAATTATAACACAAACTTAGAATCGTTGTTTATTTTGATTTGAGGTTCGATATTTAAATAAAAATAACCCCGGAATTAATCTCCCGGGGTTTGATTATTATATTAGTCAGCGTAATTTACAAATTTTCCTCTTTTGAATTTAACTGCTGCTTGTGCTGCTGCTAATCTTGCTATTGGAACTCTGTATGGTGAACAACTTACGTAATCTAATTGTGT
The DNA here is from genome assembly GCF_001021175.1 of Marinitoga sp. 1155. Classification (NCBI taxonomy): domain Bacteria; kingdom Thermotogati; phylum Thermotogota; class Thermotogae; order Petrotogales; family Petrotogaceae; genus Marinitoga; species Marinitoga sp. 1155. Next base: position 21,491 of record NZ_AZAX01000023.1, read on the forward strand.
TTTATGGAAGAATTCAATTGATTCTGGATCTCCACCGTGTTCACCACAAACCCCTAATTTTAATTCTGGATTTACTGCTCTACCATAATCTTTTGCAATTTTTACCATTCTGCCAACACCTGTTTGATCAACGTGTTTGAATGGATCTTTTTCATAAATTCCTTTTTCAATGTAATCGTTGATGAATTTACCATAATCATCTCATTTACAAAAAGAAAATTTACCATTAATTTACTTTAATGTTATTATTTTTTTTTTTTTTTTTTGATATTATATTTGTATAAAACTATAAAGATAAAAATATTTTTAATTATAAAATTTTAAGTATGATAATAATTATTTTTGCGTCAAAAATATTAATATTTATAGAAAGGGGATGAGGTTTATGAAAAAAAATTATATGGTGTTTTTTCTCGTATTATTAATTTCTATTTCTACTTTTTCCGCTAAATTTTGGGGCTGGGAAACTGAAATTGTTAATTCATGGTATTATTATACTCCTTGGAAAACTTTAGTTTCTGTAACTAATAGAACTATGGATAATATTAATGTAAATAGAACAAAAACAGTTAAGCAATCAATAATAGTAAATGCTGGTGGTGAAGGAGATTTATTTGATATATTAAAGATAAATTTTAACATTGGATCAAGCCTAGAGGTTTCTCAAACATTATCGATACAAGCAGTTTGTCGCCCAAAATATAAATTAACCTGGGATTCAAGATGGAAAAAGTATAGAGCTTGGGGAATGGCATATTATTATGAATTTTATAAAGAAAGGAAAATTACAACTTGGTCTGTTGACAAACCTTTATATGCAGAAGATAGAGTTACAACAATTCCTATAAAATAACTCGATAGCCCTATTAGTTTTATTAAGCTAATAGATGTTCATCTTAATAGACTTTCCAAAAATGAAAAATAGTAAATAAGAATATGAAAAAAACTCGAACAAAAATATTATGAAGTATAAATTGCGATTTAAAAAACAAAGTAAATAATTACTTTATCAAGGTAAATTTAGTAAGGATTATTCTTTGTTGAGGTGTCTCCTTTGTAAGACAATATCGTTTTGTTTTACTAAATAGAATAAATAGTTAACCTAATTATATTGTATCTAATAAAGACAATTTTTTTTAGATAACATGCAAATATTGTAAATATTATATTTGAGTATTTTTGAAGATGCCATATATGTGTATGAGGAGGGGCAAGTGTGAAAAAAACTATATTAATATTTATAATTTTAATTATTTTAATTGGAGAAATATATTCAGATAGTGATGTTAACTATTTTAAGATTAAAGAGGTATATGATAATGCATTAGAGAATTATTCAATTTATCCTGATTTAGGACCAATATCAGTTTCGGTTGTTGATTATCAAAGTAAAAATGCTTATTTGTTTTTCAAAAAGAAAGGAATTTTAATGAAAGTATTTTTTAATAATTCATCAGAAGAAGTTATCCTTTTTAATATTTATAATAAGTATATTAGTGAAGATGATATTGGTAACATTATAGCTTTAAGAAATAATATTATAGTATTTTCAAAAAAAGATAAAAAATTATATATTTTTTCTAATAACGGCGGTTTAAAAAACATCATTAAATATGGAAATACATTTAATGACATCAAATATATTTTACCATATAAAAATGAAAAACTGTTAATAATAAATAATTCAAATAAAATATATTTAATAGATATAAAAGGGAAAATTATATCTAATACAGATATTATAAAAAATTTAAAAATTAACGTAGCTTCGATTATAAAATATACCATAGAGAATGACTATTTTTACTATTTATCTAGTGATAATAAAATATATCGATATAGTATAAAAACCGGAGAAAATAAAAAAGAGTTAGATTGGTTCCCAAATAGAATAATAGATTTTTCTATTGATTCGAATAATAATTTATTTATTTCATATAGTGATGGAAAAAAACTAAAGGTTGCTTATGTATCTTATACAAATAAAATAGTTAAAGTATTTTATGAATTACTATTGGATGAAATATTTGAAATTAATGTTAGACTATTAAATGTTAATGATCATATATTAATAATAGGTAATAGAGGATATAGAATTTATAAGGTTAATAAAATTATTAATGAATAGGGAGTGTATATATGAAGAAATAAGGGCATATAATTATTCTGGAAAAGGAATAACATTGTATTTGCCATATATAAATTTCTATTCTGATTTAAATAATCGAATAACGTCGATAAATTTTAATTTAAATGATTTTCTGGCTATGACTAATACTAAGTTGCCATTTTTGACAGAAAATAGATTAAAATATGATTTCAATAAATATAAAAATCTTAATTCAAATATATCGTTTAATATTACTTTGAATAGCAGTGAAAAATATCAAGATTTTAATATCTCCTATTTATATAATGAAGAACAAATAATTAATAATGTAAGATTAAATATAACAAATATAGTTTATACAATTGAACAATTAGAAATGGAATTAAATATTGCAAAAGAATATCTTAATTTATTGGAAAATGATAAAAACTATGATAATTCTCCAATAGAATATTTAAAATATGTGTTAGATAAAATCTCTTATATAGAATACTATTATTCATTATTGAATGAATATAATTATAATATTTTCAGATTGGAAATACGTGAAAAATTTAAATAAAAATAACCCCGGGAGAAATATTCTCCCGGGGTTTGATTATTATATTAGTCAGCGTAATTTACAAATTTTCCTCTTTTGAATTTAACTGCTGCTTGTGCTGCTGCTAATCTTGCTATTGGAACTCTGTATGGTGAACAACTTACGTAATCTAATTGTGTTTTATGGAAGAATTCAATTGATTCTGGATCTCCACCGTGTTCACCACAAACACCTAATTTTAATTCTGGATTTACTGATCTTCCATAATCTTTTGCAATTTTTACCATTCTACCAACACCTGTTTGATCAACGTGTTTGAATGGATCTTTTTCATAAATTCCTTTTTCAATGTAATCGTTGATGAATTTACCATAATCATCTCTTGAGAAACCTAATGTCATTTGTGTTAAGTCGTTTGTACCAAAACTGAAGAATTCTGCAACTTCTGCAATTTCGTCAGCTGTTATTGCACCTCTTGGTACTTCTATCATTGTTCCCACTTTGTAATCTAAGTCAACACCAGCTTCTTCAATTAATTTATCAGCAGTTTCTCTTACTATTTTATCTAAGTATTTTAATTCATTTACTGTTCCTACTAATGGAATCATAATTTCTGGTTTTACTTTTTTACCTTCTTTAACCATTTCAATAGCAGCTAAAATAATTGCTTTTGTTTGCATTACTGCAACTTCTGGATATGTGATAGCCAACCTCACGCCTCTGTGACCCATCATTGGGTTAAATTCGTGTAGGTTTTCCACAATTTCTTTTAATTCTTCTACTGTAATTCCTAATTGTGGTGCTAATTCTTTCATTTGTTCTTCATCATTCGGTAAGAATTCATGTAATGGTGGATCTAATAATCTTATTGTTACAGGAAATCCTTCCATAGCTTCAAATAATCCTTTGAAATCTTCTTTTTGTAATGGCAATAATTCTTCTAATGCTGCTTCTCTTTGTTCAACTGTTTTTGAAACTATCATTCTTCTCATTTTTTGGATTCTGTCACCTTCGAAGAACATATGTTCTGTTCTACATAATCCAATACCTTCAGCACCAAAATTTCTTGCAACATTTGCATCTCTTGGGATATCAGCATTTGCTCTTACTCCCAATACCCTTATTTCATCAGCAAATTCTAACAGTTCAGCTACTTCGCCTTCTAATCCTTTTGGTTTAATTGTTTTTACTTTTCCTAAATAAACTTTTCCTGTTGTACCATCTATTGAAATCCAGTCTCCATCTTTTACAATAACGCCTCTTGCTTCAAACTTCTTTGCTGATTCATCTATAACTATCTCATCAGCACCAACAATAGCAGGTTTTCCCATACCTCTTGCAACAACTGCTGCATGTGATGTCATACCACCTGTTGCTGTTAAGATACCTTCAGCAGCATTCATACCTCCAACATCTTCAGGACTTGTTTCTGGTCTTACAAGAATAACAGGTGTTCCTTCTTTTGCCAATTCTTCTGCTTCATCTGCACTGAATACAACTTTACCTGTTGCTGCTCCTGGTGATGCAGGTAATCCTTCACCAATTTCCTGTGCCTTCTTGATTTCATTTTCGTCAAATGCTGGATGCAATAATTTGTCAATCTGATCAGGAGTTACTCTCATTACAGCTGTAGCTTTGTCTATTAAACCTTCTTTTACTAAATCAACAGCAATTTTCACAGCAGCTTTAGCTGTTCTTTTACCGGTTCTTGTTTGTAAGAAATATAATTTACCTTTTTCTACTGTAAATTCTATATCCTGCATATCTTTGTAATGATGTTCTAATTTATCCATAATATCTGTTAATTGTTTATATACATCTGGCATAATTTCATTTAATTTTTCCAATGGATATGGTGTTCTGATACCTGCAACAACATCCTCACCCTGTGCATTTGGTAAGTATTCACCATATTTTATTTTTTCTCCAGTATTAGGATCTCTTGTGAAACATACACCTGTTCCACTATCTTCACCCATATTACCAAATACCATCATAACTACGTTAACAGCTGTACCTAACAATTCACCTTCTTTAATACCATTAATAGCTCTGTATTTTATAGCCCTTTCATTCATCCAACTTCCAAAAACAGCTTCTATAGCAATCCATAATTGTTTTTTAGGATCTTGAGGGAATTCTTTTCCTGCCTTTTTATAAATTTCTTTGTATAATTCAACAACTTTTTTGAAGTCTTCTGCTTCTAATTCAATATCTGATTTTACACCCTTTTCTTCTTTTACTTTTGTTAATGCTTCTTCAAAATCATGATGAGGTATACCTAATGCAACATCACCAAACATTTGAATGAATCTTCTATATGCATCATATGCAAATCTTGGATTTCCTGTGTTTTTTGCTAAAGCTTCAACTGTTTCATCATTTAAACCTAAGTTTAAAATTGTATCCATCATACCTGGCATTGATACAGCTGCACCAGATCTTACAGATACTAATAATGGATTATCTTTATCTCCAAATTTTTTTCCTGATACTTCTTCTAATCTTTTTAATGCAGCTTCAACATCTGCTTCTAATGTTTCTGGGAATTTTCTATCATGTTTCCAATAATAATCACAAACTTCTGTCGTAATAGTAAAACCAGCTGGAACAGGCAAACCCATTTTTGCCATTTCTGCTAAGTTTGCACCTTTACCTCCAAGTAAGTTCTTTAATTTTGCACTACCCTCGGCAATACCGCCGCCGTAAAAATACACCATCTTTTTTTCCATGTGTTTCTCCCTCCTTATCAAATGTAAAGGTCTAATTTTCTTCTTTTAATTCCCTTTTCATTAATTCATGAATGGCTTTTTTAGGATTTTTGTTTAAATATAATACCTCATAAGTTTTTTCTGTTATGGGCATATCTATATTTAACCTTTTTATTTCATCATATAACGCTTTAACGGTATATATACCCTCTGCCACCATATTCATGTGTTCTATTATTTCATTTAATTTTTTACCTCGTCCAATCATTTCACCAACATATCTATTTCTACTATGTTGACTATTACATGTAACTATAAGATCACCTAAACCAGCTAATCCCATAAAAGTTTCTTTTTTAGCTCCTTTTTTTTCACCATATCTAATTATTTCCGCAAGCCCTCTTGTTATCAACGCTGCTTTGGAATTATCCCATCCGCCTATTCCGTCAATAACTCCTGCTGCAATTGCAATAACATTTTTAATAGCTCCACCTAACTCAACACCAACAACATCTTCATTAGTATATACTCTAAAAGAAATGTTACTAAATATTTTTTGAACAATTTTTGCTATTTTTAAATCATTGGATGCAGCAACAATACTTGTAGGAACATCTCTTGCTACTTCTTCAGCATGACTGGGACCGCTTAACACTACATATTGCATGTCTCCAATTACTTCATTTAAAATTTCACTAATTCTTTTTTGAGAATAAATTTCTAAACCTTTTGCTAAATTAACTATAATTTGATTTTCATAAAAAGGCTTTATCTGCAATGCAACTTCTCGAATTGCCTGGGTTGGTATTGCTAACACAATTACTTCAGAATTTTTCATAACTTCATTTATATTCAATAAAGGTTTTATATTTTTTGGAATTGATATACCGGGTAAATAATATGGATTTTCTCCATCTTTTAATGCTTTAAGTATCTTTTCTTCTCTTGTCCATATTTTTACATTATGTCCATTATTTAACAATACTTTCGATATTGCAGTTCCCCAACTCCCAGAACCAATTATTCCTATATTCATGATGCCCTCCTTAATTATATCATATCTTTTATAATAAATTGTGTGTTCAAGCTTTTGTTACTTTCTTTTACTATAAAATAACTTATCTGCGTTCTTTTTAAGAATTTCGTTTTATTTTTTACAGATGTTTTTCTTACTGTATGTTTCCAGCTTCCTAAATTACAATAAAAGGTTTCCCCTATATTGTTTGGAAAAATTTCATATGACGGAATATGAATATGACCCATTATTATCCCCTGTAATTTTGATGGAATTATAATATCATTATCAGAGTAACCAACACAATATTTTTTAGGAATATATCTACTTTCATATAAGATTTTTTTTACGTTTTTTAACAAATAATTTGTCTTTTTTGCTCCTCTAAAATAATTTATTGTTCTTACGATACTTTCTCCTATTTTTATACCACCTATCTTATTTACAAATAAATAAGATAAAAAATGTATAAAATGATAATTTTCTTTCAACCATTCTTTTGATTCTTTAGATCGAACAAATTTAACAAACATATCAATCCATTTATACTCAAGATCAAGTCTTATAGAATATTTATTTCTAATTTCTTCAAGCCATAAAAAGATATCCATTTTGGGTTCAATATTATCATAATCCATTAAAATTTCGTTTGGTAATACTGTTAGAATTTCATTATCAAAATATTTCGATATGAATTTTTCCATCAGTTCACCATATGGGGGTAGTATTTTCCCATTTTTAGTTAATGTTAATCTATTGAGAGGATCAAATTGATTTCCATGTATTATAAATAATTCCCAGTTTTCATCATAGTAATATGGATGAACTTCAACATTTTCACCTAAAAAATTTTTAAAATAATTTTTCATTTTTTCATCTAACAAAAGATAATAATCATGATTTCCAACAATATAATGTATGGTATTTCTCTTTGCAAATTTTCTAAATGCATCTATTAAATCTTGATGTTTTTCTTCTATTTCGTTAAATATATATTGAAAATCAAAACTTTTAATTATATCTCTAACATCATTTGTTTTTATATCATTTTCGTAAGATTGTAAAATTTCAAATCCGTCTCCTACAATATACAACTCATTATTTGAATCTGTATTTAAGTTTTCTAAAATTTTGATTAACTCAATATCATATTTAAAATCATCTTTTTTGTTTCCGTTACCTATATGCAAATCGCTTAAATACAACTTAATCAATATTATCACCTGTTTTTTCTGCATTTTTTCTTTCTAACCATATTTTTGCTGCCTCTTCACGAGAAATACTTCCTTTCCAGAATAACCATGGTTTTCTGTTGGATATTTTATTAACTACACGTTTTATAACTTTATCTGAAGATATGTTATAATCTCTTTCAGCAATTTTTAATATCAAAAAAGCATCATAAACTAGATCACCTAATTCTTCTTCAAGATTATCAATATCTTCACTTAGCAAAGCCTCTTCAATTTCTTTTATCTCAGAAGAGGCTTCATTTATCATAGTATTTAAATTTATTGATTTTACCCATGGACATTTCTCAATGTTTCTTTGAACAATATCGCATAATTTTTTGAATTCTTTTAAAAACTCTTTTTTCATAAATCTACTCCTCAATAATCTAGATATAAATCCTCTGGTATTTTTGATATTGCACCATATTCATAAAGATTTTTTAGATAAATATTTGTTATATTTTTTATATCATTTGTATAAAAAATTTCAGATCTCGAAGCGGCTTTTTGTAAAACTATTTTTGGCATAGTCTGCATAATATTATATACATAATTTAAAGCCTGTTCAAAATTGTTTTTATAAAATTCATTTGCTGACGTTTTATAACCATCTAAAACCCTTTTTACAAAATTTGGATTTTCTTTAAATTTTTTATTTGAAACGAAAACTCCTGCAATTGGTAATTTTTCATCCTTTAAATTAAATAATGATGCATAAACTTTTTGAAAATCCATTTGAACTTTTATTTTTCCTTTTGTTTTAACTTCTGCAAGAGATACAAAAGGTTCTGGTAACACAGCTATATTCTCTTTTCCAGAAGCCAATAACTGTATTATCTCTGGACCACTTGTTACATATACAATTTCAAAATCAATTTTCTTAATTTTTTTTATTATTTTTAAAATAACATCCGCCGTTTGTCCTGGTCCATGAAGAGTTATTATTCTTTTTCCTTTTAAATCTTCTATATTTTTTATCTCTTTAGAAGAAATTAAATAAAATGTTTTCCATAGTGAAATGCCTGCTAATTTATATTTTGCACCTTTATTTATTAATTCAACACCTAAAGCTACAGGTAACACTATAAAATCTGCCTGTTCTTTTAACACCAATGTTTGTGCCTGATCTATATTTCTCCAATAAGATGTTTGTAACGTTGGAATTTTATTAATATATAACCCAGCTGCAGGCAATAAAGTTGGACCTAAAGGGTTGTAAAAAGTGCCGGCAAATAATATTAAACTTGAAAATAAAACAAGTATTAAAAAAAGTTTTTTCATATAAATTCCTCCTTTTATTGAAATTCAAAATAATTTCTCTGTAATCTTTTTTGTGTAATTAAATATATTTGATTTAATGTATATTGTTATCTCTATATTATTCCCATAAGTATTCAGAGGATATTCGTTTAATATATATAAATTTCCTTCTTTTATCAAATATTTTTTTAGTTTATCCCCGATTAAAATTTCCGTTTTATTTGATTTTATTATTATTTTCTTTATTTCAATATTTTCTGCCAGATTTGTGTTTCCGTCCTGTATAGAAAACTCCAGATAAATTGAATCAGTAATTTTCTTTTCTATAAATATTATTTTTCTTGGAACACTAAAAATATTTATTTCAAGATTACCTTTCAATTTTTTATTATTATAAAAAAATTCAACAATATATTTTCCAGGTGAAACATTAGAATTTATATTAATTTTACCATCATATATTTGGATTTTTGGAGTTAATATATTATTTGATACTATTTTATAGGAAACTTCCTTATTTTTTGTAACATTACCAAATCTATCTAAAAGCCTGTACGTTATCTTGACCATTTTTGGAGGAAAATGTATATTATTATCATAATATGTGGCTAAATTTAAAATTCTTTTTTCAAAAGTATTTTTTTCAAATTTGATTTTTTCAGGTGGTCCGGGTATTATCTCAAAGGTTAAATCCTTTGTCTTATTATCTATTTTAAGTGCAAATCTATACTTTCCTGGCTTTGTAATATTGTACAATATTAATTCATAATTTTTATTATTAATTTTCTTTAATGTATTTTTAACATAAGGAAAAATTGAAATATTTTCAATATTCTTTATTATCTTATTTTTAAATTTATCAACATAATATAATTGAAAAGGTATCTTTATTACATCTGTTGCAAAAAAAGTTTTCTGAGGTATTCTTAAAACCAGATCTTCAGACTTTTCAGGTAATATTCTTACAGTTAAAGATGTCGATGTTTTTGAATGAAAAAAGGTTATAGTATATGTTCCAGATTTTGTAAAATTATTAAAATCCAGGTAATTTTTATAAAGTTTTATAGTAGCTTCTTCAGTTTCTGGAAAAATTTTTATTTTATCTATTACTTCAGATGGTGTCGCTGCATAAGAATTGTTAATATAAACTTTAAATGGTTCTCTAAATCTTTTTGAAGCTATATATATGTTTTTTTCAACTGAAATATTGAAAAATTTTTTTGACTCTATAATTTCAGAAACATTTTTTTTGTTAAAATTAAAAAAAGAGCAACTTTGAAGGATTATTAATAATAAAAATATTAAAATAACGTATTTTTTCATAGACATATTGCACCTCCAACATTTATCTGCTATAATATTATACAATAAAAATTTAATTTTTAAAAGGAGGTTGAAATGACACAAAAAAAATTGCAAATATTTATTTTTATTAACATTTTTTTATTATCCATAATCGTTAATTCAATTCCACCTTTAATGACAACATTACAGGAAAGTTTTAATATGTCTGTTGGAATTTCTTCCTTTATTCCTTTTTCCAGAACTGTTGGTAATATGATAATTTCATTTTTTGGCGCATTTATTATTGCTATATTGGGACTCAGAAGCAGTCTTGTTATAGGGGTGGGATTTGAAGTTTTAGGAACAGCATTATTCATTTTTTCAAATAATGCATATATCCTTATATTATCAATGTTTTTTTTAGGAGCTGCTATGGGGCAAAGTATCCTGGCATTAATTTCAATGTTTGATCATCTTGATGAAAAATATCAAAAATATGGTATGTTTCATGCTTTTTTTGGTTTTGGAGGAATTTCCGGTCCTCTTTTTATATCCTATGTTTTAAAAAATAATATGAATTATAAAATACCTTTTATTTTTTATCTATTAATATCAATACTTATAGAAATTTTTATGCTGGTGAAAAAAGTTCCAGAAAATGTTAAATATAAAGCTTTTAAATTAACTGAAGCAATTGATATACTGGGAAGAAAATTTATTATTTATATGTTATTGATATTCACATTGTATTCAGGCACAGAAATCGGGGTTATAAACTGGGGAGCAAATTTATTTAATGATTACTTTCATTTTTCAAAAGAACAAGCTTCTATTTTCATAAGCTTTTTCTGGATAACATTTACCTTTGGAAGATTAATTACGGATAGATTATATAAAAAATTGGAAATGAAAATAACGGTATTATTTGTTTTATTTTCTATAATCGACTTAATATTAATTTTTATTTCCGGAAAATATTCTCCTTATTTTTTCTCACTACTTGGATTTTTATTGGGGCCAATTTTTCCTGCAACACAGAAATATTTAAATGCAAATTTATCTCATAGAGAGGTTGGGCTGATTTCAGGTATGGTTTCTTTAAGTATAGGCATTGGAGCTGCAGTAATAGTTCCTTTTATGGGATTCTTAGGAGACTATTCAATAATATATGGTTATATAGTCCCAATTATTTCCATGATTTTTGTATTAATTATATCTTCAGGAATATTAAAAATTAAAAATTAAAAACCAAATCAAAAATTTCTTTATTATATAAACCCCATATTTTTAAATTTTCTATTGCCTGATAATACCACATTTTTCTCCCATTTATAACCTTTATTTGCGCTTTTTCAAAAACTTTTTGAAGAGGCGTATGAATATATATCACATCATATACAAGCTTTAAATTTTTATTTAAATCAATAGGAATACTCTCTCCGAACATTCCTATTGATGTGGTGTTTATAAATATAGATGTTTTATATATTTCATCATTTAATTTATCAAAAGGCTTAACTCTTATATTTATTTTTTTATCAAATAATTTTTTTAATTTTATAGCCTTTTCATACGTTCTATTTATCAAAACTAATCTATCTATTCCAAGCTTATATAAACCATATAAAACAGCCTTAGATGCTCCTCCTGCACCTAAAACGAGTATATTTCCATTTAAATCTTCATTTTTTATGGAATTGAAAAAACCTACCCAGTCTGTATTATATCCTCTATTGTTATATATTGTATTTACTGCACCAAGAAATATTGCATCATCAGATGGATTTATATATTTAAAAATTTTTTCTTTATAAGGAATTGTAATATTAAGCCCATAATAATTTGATATTATTGTATTTATTTTTTTATCAAAATCTTCTGGTTTAATATTGATTCCTTCATATATCGCATGTATATCCATATATTTGAAATATTTATTATATATTTTTTCTGACAAACTTATTTTTTTTGGATATTGTACAATACCGAATTTTAATTCAATCACCCCTTTTTACTGATTTATAGTTATTTTGTGTAAATTCAATTTACAGA
>NZ_AZAX01000024.1:0-20049 GCF_001021175.1 Marinitoga sp. 1155
AATCTATATTACCTTTATTATCAAATATTTCCTGTTTTGTTAACTCACCATTTTCAAAATAATTTTTAAATACCAAAATACCATCTCTCCCCACCCTTTAAACTTTTTTAATTTTATAATTTTTCATAAAATCCTGATATCAGAATCACTCAACCGATTAATAAATGAAAATTTTTTTGATATAATATCTGATTAGATGCATTTAATTAATGTTTTCTAATGATTAGTGTGTAATTAAAAATTTTTTTAAATTTTTCTCACTTATTATATATAATTTATTTAATAATATTATGATCAAATATTGCGAATTTTATAACTTAATAGTTCATAATAAAATTTTCCACTATCTATTAAATTAAATATATATTTTGTTTTATCTACATATATATAATTTTCTTCTATTATTTCTTTATAATCTTGTACTCCTATTGGTAATTTTTTCATTGTAGTCATCTCCACATTTGTTTTTTCTTAGTATTATTATAGCATAAATGTATTCTACAAAAAACTGTTTTTATATATTCTCACGAGAATATGGGATTATATAAAGCGTTGTTACTAATATCCCACTTATTCCTAAAAATATTAAATAATATCCACTGCTGATTTTATCTATTATTTTTCCACCTATATATATTCCAATTATTGTTGCTATCTGCATTATTACTATTTTTAATGATCCTATTCTACCCCTTATTTCATTATCTATACTCGTTTGAAATTTCGAATTTATTATTACATTGGATATTATAAAGGATATATTAAACAAGAATAACATTATTGATATCGCTGAGAATTTAATTATTTTATTCGGATAATTCCAGAATATTATTATCCCTAAAAATAAAACTGCCATATTCATAATAATATTTGATAGTTTAAAGTATAATGGTTTTTTATTATTTGTCATTACAAATGTTATTAGCGATGCACCTGTCAGAGAACCTATAGTCATTGCTGTTTCTGCTAATCCTACATATGTTGCAGAAAATCCTCCATCTCTTTTTATTATTATAGGTATAAATACTGCAAATATTGGTATCATCCATGCGGAATAATAGACAATCATATTCAATAAATGCTTTAACTCTTTTTTTCTTTTTAAATATTTTATTCCATCTTTTATTTCGTTGTAAAATGATATTTCTAATAATTTTTTATTATTTTCTATATTATAATTATATTCAATATATAATTCACTTATTCCTGATAGTAAGAAAGTTATTCCATTAATAAGCAACAATATTTTAATTCCATATACACTATATAATAATGCACCTATTGGCGGACCAGCCAATGAAGAAATATTTGAAACAATCAAAAGATATGAATTTGCTTTTTCAAGATATTTATTTTCTACAATTTCTGGCAATATTGCATAAGTTGATGTGTCAAACAATGTACTTACAATTGATTGTATAACTAAATATATAAATATCATCCATACGTTTATAATATTATTGGCTATAAGATATGCCATTGTTAAACATAAAATACCACTAATAAAATCCATTCCAACCATTATTCTTTTTCTATTATAGTTATCAGCAATAACTCCCAAAAATGGTCTTATTATTAGTTCAAAAAACATAATAAATATTGTTGCTAATCCAAGTATAGTAGCCGATTGTGTCATATCTAACAACAACAATGGAAAACCTATAACCTGAATTGTATCTCCCAAATTTGATATAAATCTTCCGAATATATATAATTTAAAATTTCTGTTCATGCTCTTTCACTTCCTTTGGTTATATATTTATATTTAAACCTCAATATACTCAAAAAGATTATATTGAGGTTTTTAAGTTAGCTACATTTTGTTTTTTGAACAAATACACTATATGGGGTACTTCCACAGGAATATACAATATATTTTTTTAAATTTTTTACTGGAACACCTTTTTTTAATACTTTCATTTTTTCACCTCCTTTATAATATCTTTTTTTGTTCCTTCTTTGCTTTTCTGTAATCTTTTTTATTTCTCTTTCTTCTTATTTTTGAAGATACTATTAATTATTTTTATCCATAATTTTTTGGAAAAATTCAGACCATACCTTTATATATTATTTCAAGATATTTTTTTATATTATATTTAATAGAAGGGCAATTTCTTTCACTTTCTTTCATTTTTTTATCAGGACATCCTGTTATACACAATGGAAATACCTCACAATTTACACATTCTTCATCTTTAAAAGGATCATAAAAATACCATTTTGTATTTTCATAATTTTTAAAAGATTTAATTTCACCTATTGCTTCATTTATATTTCCTATATGTAAAGGACATTTATAAATATTTCCATCTGAGGAGATTATCAAATTCTTTTTATATGGTGCAGGACAAACTCCGCTACCACTTAAAATATCATAGGCATATTTAAAATCTCTATTAATAATTTTTTCTATTATTTCTGATTCTACTCTATAGTATTCTAATTTATTAAAATAATGTATGTTATTCCCGAAATAATCTTTTGCAAAAGATATATAAATTGAAATATATTTTTTTAAATTTTTTTCTTCTAAATAATTAAGAAATTCATCAAAGTTTTCATAAATTTTTTTATCCAAATTTATTCTTAATGCTATATTAAATTCTCTTTTAGCATATTTTATATTTTTCATAATTATATCAAACGTTCTTTTTTTATTTGCTAAAAACCTTCTGACATCATGCAACTCTTTAATTCCGTCTACTGTAATTTGTAAATGAGTTACTTTTATTTCTTTTAATTTTTCAATAATCTTTTTATTTAATAAATAACCATTTGTTATTATTGAACTTTCATAAATTATTTTTTTCTCATTGAGAAGAGGGATGATTTTATGAAAAAAATATTCCATTTCTTGTATTTTCAAAAGTGGTTCTCCACCATACCATGTAATTTTTAATTTTTGAATATCTTTCATATTATCATATATGTAGTCAATTATTTTGTCAATAACATTTTTAGTAATATCTTCTTTTTTTATTTCTTTTTCATAACAATATATACAGGAAAAATTACACTTTGTAGTCAATGCTATAGTAAGATAGAGTTCTTCTATTTTATTTCTATTTTCATAATCAATACTTTTAAGGATATCGATTTCGCTAAAATTATCATCTTCATATATTATCCCTTCACGTATTAAAAAGTTTATAATATCTTTTGGTACATTAAAATCTTCTTTTATTATTTTATTAACGAATAAATCTCCATTTTTCTTATTTAACAATAAAATAGATTTATTAAATGTATTATATATAATTAAACTATTTTTTATCCATTTATATATTAAATATTTAGATAACTTCATACAAACCTCCTTAATATATTTTTTATTATACTATCTTAAAAAATTCTAAAACCCTATTGTTTACAATACTTTCATATTATCTTTTTAAAAGGTTTGCCTCCCTGGTGTATAATATAATTAGTTAAATTATCGTTTAATTCGGTAAAATTAGACTATACACTTTTACAGGGAGGTTAAACCATGAGTAATAATCCTAAACAATTTTATCTCGATTTTGTCTATGATGAATATATGAAATCTAATTCTTCTTTTGCTTATATCCTTACTATTTTTGATTATATTGACTGGTCTCTTGTTCCTGAAATTTTAAATCATGCTGCACAAGCAGAATGATTTAATTTAATTTTCTTTAATTTATAATTTTTATTCTTAACTTTTGCGAAGCAATGCTTCTGGTGTTGGTAGAACTGGTTATTCTCCTGTTTCTATGATTAAAGCTATTTTAATTAAAATTATTAAAAATCTTAATTCTACTTCTGATCTTATTGATGAACTTTATTCTAATCCTTATTTAGCCCAAGCTATTGGCTTTGATCCTATTAGAAATTATGTTCCTGCTGAATCTACTTTTTCTATGTTTAGAAAATCTTTTGATATTAATATTATTTACCTTCTTATTACTGATCTTTTGTTTAAAGGTATTTCTGCTGGTTTTATTTCTACTGAATTTTTGTCTGTTGATTCTTTTCCAATTTTGTTTGATTCTCATTTTAATAACTCTAAGTCTTTTAAACTTTGTAATAATGCTAATAAATTTAAGGATTATTATTCTCTTCTTGATGCTGATTATGGCGTTAAACCTATTTCTAATGATAATGTTAAATTTTATGATAATAACGATAATCCTAAGAAGGTTATGTTTTATGTTGGTTATAAGGCTCATGTCATTTCTTTTTTAAATATTCCTATTTTTACTATTGTTACTCCTGCTTCTACTAGTGATAGTTCTATTTTTAATCTTCTTCTTAAACTTGTTATGGGTTGTCTTGAATTTACTGGTTCTAAGGTCCTTGCTGATAAAGGTTATGATTCTTCTAGGATTTATGATTTTGTTCATCTTGTTTTTGATGGTTCTGCTTTTATTCCTTTACGTTCTAATTCAGTTCAATATATGCCTAAAGGTGATTGTGGTGTTGATCTTGAACTTCATTCTCAGTATTTTGAAAAAAACAGAGGTATTTATCGTTCTAAATTTGTTTGTCCTTTTGTTAAAGAAGATAAACCAGATTCTTGTTCAAAATTAAATTGTTATCGTTATCAAAATTATTCTAAAAATAATTTTAGAATGTTATTTTTTAGAAATTCTGCTTTCTTTAAAGAGAGTTATTCCAAACGTCCTCTTATTGAATCTCTTTTTTTCAAGGTTAGAATCTATTTTATCTCATACTAAATTACGCTTTACTAATTCTGTTGCTCTTGAAGCTAATCTTATTAATATATTTTTTATTTCTTCTGCTTTTTTAGCTCATAATATGGGCAGAGATGATTTACTCACTTCTATTAAATCAACTCGTTCTAATTTTGTTCGGAGATAAAATATATACTTAATATTTGATACTTAATATTTATTATTTTTATTGAATTTCAACCTTTTTCGAATCTTTTTGATTCGTTCTTTTGGTTTATAATTTTCCCGCTATATTTTTGCTTCTTTTACTTATTTTTCTCTACTTTTTTGTCTCTTTAACTCTTTTCTGTATTCAAATTCTTTCACTTTACCTCTGTGTAATTTTGTTTATTTTGCCTTTACCTTATTTTGAACCTATTTTTGAAGATACTAGATTTTATAATTCTTATGAAATTCTGGCACCAGAACAAATCAGCCGACTGATAAATGAAAATTTTATTTATAAATATCTGCTTAGCTATATTAAAGTAATATTTTTTAATCATGCATGAGTGAAATTCAAACTATTTTTGATCAGGCATTATGTGATTTATTTAATAATATTAGAAATAATATTGAGAAAATTTTAACTTAGTAATCCATGATAAAATTCAATAAATGTATAATTTTTATATTAAGTTACATTCAATTAAAAGATATTATTTTCACTTATTCAATTTACAATAATTTTATCAAAAAAAAAAAAAAAATCAACAACATTAATGTAAATTTGTGGTGAATTTTTCTTTTCTTAAATTTAATAAATTTACATAATTATTTTATCATCTGATATATTTTTATGGTTAATTTTTTGTTTAATGTATTGATGCAATTTTATATTCTCGCTATTATTTGATGTTAATGATTAATTGGCTTTATGTTATTTTATTAATTCCAATAACCTTTCTTCATTTTCTTTTGTTGTTTTTTTGAGTATTTCCTCTGTTTTTTGTCTGCCGTTATTTTCCCTTTTTTTAACATTCTTGTAGTTGTTTTTACATTTTCTATTACTTGAACATCAATCATCAATAGATTATTTAATGCAATTCAGGATATTAGAATATATGGTTAGAATATGGAGAAATTATATAAACAGACATAAATCGAAAAACAAAGGATTTAAATTACCACCAATAATACCAGTTGTATTCTATAATGGTAAAAGGAAATGGACAGCAGAAATTTGGTATATGGAAAAAATACAAAACTGGCAATTATTTGATATATATACGCCAAGATTTAAATATGAATTAATAGATTTATCTCAAATAGATAGAAAAAGGTTAATAGATATAAAAAATGCATTAGGATTATTATTGAGCATAGATAAAACAGATAAAAAAAATATAAAAGAAGCGTTTCAAGAAATAGAAAAAGCATTTAAAGGCTTACCAAAAAATGAAAAGAAAAAATTCACCGAATATTTGAACAAATTCTTAATGGTATTGAGTCAAAAGAATAGAATTGAAAATATAGAGATAAACATTGAAAGTGGAGAGGAGGAATTTCGAATGTTTGAAAACTTTGTAAAAGCAATAGATGAATCGTTAAAGGAAAGCTTTGAAAAAGGAATTGAGAAGGGCTTTGAGAAGGGTATTGAGAAAGGTATTGAAAAAGGAATTGAAAAAGGAAAATTTGAAGGCGAAAAAACAATCGTAAAAAGTCTTTTATTCAAAAAATTTGGAGATAATATTGTTCCATACTTAAATAACCTTGATTACTTGGATATAAAAACAATTGAAGATTTAACTAACAATATATTTGATATTACTCTTGAAGAGGCTATTAACCTTCTTAAAAATTCATCTAATTAAATTAATAGATATTTTCAATTAAATAGACAACGCCAGGAATAACTCCTGGCGTTGTTGTATATGCTTGGATATCGTAATAAAAATAAAAAAAACATGGGAGCTACTATAAATTATAAATGTTTTCTATATTTATTGGAGGGACTATCCAAAATTCTGTATAAATTGATAATATCTAATTATATACCATTATCATAAAATATCGTTAATTATAAAGTTTTTTCTTAGTTTTTCGTAAAATTAATACACTTTGTGAAATTTAAATGTTAGAGTTATAATTTTATAGTATTTATAATAATTTTTGTGTTAGATTTTAGTTGAGAATTTTTCTTTTTAATGAATATTCAATTTTTTGTTCTTATCCTTTTGTGCACATTTCTGTGCAGTGATTTAAGTAATATTCACTTTTCAAAATGAGTTTAATATTCAATTGTGATTTTATCTAATTTTTCTAAATATCTTTTTTAAAATATAGGCATTCTATCATCTCCAAAATATATTCTAAGTTCATTTAATATTTGTTCCCAATCTCTGATTCTACCAGTCCATTTTTCTGTTACTCTCATTGCTGCAAGATATATTGCTTTTATTAATGATTCATCTGTTGGGAATACACTTTTATTTTTTGTTATTTTTCTAAATTGTCTATGTACATTTTCTATGGAATTTATGGTATATATCAGCTTTCTAATAGGTCCTGAATATTTAAAGTAAGCTGATAGCTTATCCCAAAAACCTGTTAATCCATCAACAGAAGCAATTAAAATATCCTTTACACCTCTAACCTTACCAAGAATTTTTTCATTTTCTTCTTTCCTTTTCCTTGGTATTGTGATCCCTCCACCAAATATCATTCTTTTCACTTTTTTTTAATTTTTCTCTTCCTTTTTTTATTTTTACACAGTTTATATTATACTACCAAGGTATGTCTTATAGCGATGGCTGCTTATTTTTCATAGCAAGAAAAAAACTCATCACTGAGCTTTTAAAAAATATGAAGAATTTTAGAGAAAAATCCGTGATTTTGCCATTAAATATAGTTTTGGTTATAAACGAGTTGCTCTTGGTTATTACTCTTTTGAATATAATGAAAGAATTTTGATTGATGAGATTATGTGCAGTTATATCTTTTCAATTATATAATCCTCAATATTCCTTTTTTCTGAATTGATATTTATCCCTATTATATATATTTCTTTTCCTTTGTATTTTTCACAATATTTCTTTTCTTTTATCTGGTTTATTGCTTCCTCTGCATTTTTATCTACTTTTATTTCAAAAAGATATATCCTTTCATCAAAATCTATTACAAGGTCGCTTCTTCCTAAGTTTGTTAATTCTTCTGCTTTTACATCTATTCCTGCTGATGCTATTATTGTAAATATTAATGAATGATAATACTTTGGATAGTTCCAACTCAAAATTTATCTTCTTCCTTCACATATAATTCTGTCTGAGCATACCATAATTTTTTATAATATTCTGATCTATTTAACAATTCTTCATGAGTGCCTGTATCAATTATTTTCCCATTGTCCATAATCACTATTTTATTGCAAAATTTTATAGAAGCCAATCTATGAGTTATTATTATTGCTATTTTTTCTCTACTAATCTCTTCAAATTTTTCATATAATTCATTTTCTGCTAGAGGATCTAGTGCTGATGTTGGCTCATCAAGTATTATAATATTATAATCTTTAAATATTCCTCTTCCTATTGCTACTTTTTGCCATTGACCTCCCGAAAGTTCTGTCCCTTCAAATTCTTTTGATAATATTGTATTTATACCATTGGTGAATTTTTTATCATTATAATTTAATCCTATATAATTCAAAACATTTTTAATTTTTTTATCATTTTTTTCAGCTTTCATATTGCTGATAGATATATTTTCTCTCAAAGAAATCTTATATTTATTAAAATTCTGAAATACAGCAGTCCCTTTTTTTCTTATTGTTTCTAATGATAACAACGAGGAAGCAATTCCATTATAATATACTTCGCCATTTTCTGGTCTGTATAATCCCAATATTAATTTTGATAATGTTGTTTTTCCTGCACCATTTTTCCCAATAATAGCTATTCTATCCCCTTTTTTCATTTTTAAATTAATATTTTCAATTGCCATTTTTCCTGATGGATATATAAAAGATACATTTTTTAATTCTATGTTTTTTATTTCATCAATGATGCTTTTTTCTCCTGTTATTTTTTCATCAAAATTTAAAAAGTCTATATATTTTTTTACCTTTCCATATATTTCTACAATATCGTCAAGACGATATTCAAATATTTCTTCCATAAGACCGAAGAGGTTTGAGAGAGATGCATATACAGCAGCAAATGCACCAACTGTTATTTTTCCATTTACTATTAAATAAATGCTTAATCCCAAAACTCCCATATAACCAATTATATTTATTAATTTTGAAATAGCCTCTATTTTATTTATCTTTCTCTGATATATCAATCTTAAATTATGATAATTATTAGCGGTTTCTTTAAACAGATTAAATATATAGTCTGTTGCTCCTAATGTTCTTGTCTCTTTTAAATAATCTTTATTTTTTATATAAGATGAATATGCTTCCTTTTTTCTTCTCAAGGGAGCATGTTGCTCTTCAAGTTTTTCATAATACTTCTTTTTTATTATTTGGGAAATTATTGTGGGCATAAATATCAATAATATACTTATACCCAATAATGGATTTAGAGAAATCAAATAAAACTCTATAAAAATATAATATGGTAGGTATAAAAATAATAAATCCATAATTACATTTAATAAACTTCTTATCGATTTTGCACCAATTATTGCAGAATTAATTACATCTCTATTTTTCGGTTCATTAAAAAAATTTGGTGATATTTTTGAAATCTTTAGATTTAAATTTTTTAGCAATGTTTTTAATGTAATATCATGATAATATTCTCCAAAATATTCGGATGTTCCACTTGATATTTCAGACAATATTGAAAAAAGCATTAAATATATAAGGTTGATTAATGTTGTTTTATATTCGCCATTATTATTAAAATATTTTATAGCATTATCAAATACTTTTTGCATCTGAACAGTTATTAGTCCTAAAAATATTGCATCGAATGTTGCAAATAGATATTGTACAAAAAATTTTAAGGGGGATATTTTTGTTATATAAATAAATACATAAAAGAGGTTTATTTTCTTATTCACCATACCATCTTCTTTGTTTTTCATACATTTCATAATACACCCCCTTTTTTCTTATTAATTCATCATGATTTCCTCTTTCTATCACTTGACCATTTGAAAAAACTATTATTTCATCTGTATATCTTATTCCACCCAATCTATGTGTAATTAAAATCTTCATAGATGTATATGGTATTGAAAAAAATTTTTCGAATACGTCTCTTTCTGCTAGAGGATCTAGTGCTGATGTTGGCTCATCAAATATCTGGATTGGTGCATCTCTATATAGGGCTCTTGCTATAACAACTTTTTGCCATTGCCCTTCTGATAGATTATTTCCTTTTCCATTTATGTATCCAAGTTGTGTTTTTTCCTTTTCAGGTAAAATTTCTATTATTTTTTTTACCGCACTTAAATTCAATGATTTTTCAAATAATTCAGGATTCTCTTTTTTTATGTTTCCTATTTTTATATTTTTTTCTAAAGTCAAAGGGTACTTTACATAATCCTGATAAACTACAGAAAAATATTTATACCAATCTATTAAATCCATATTTTTTTGTTTTTTATTATTTATAAATATTTCACCTTCATAATTTTCATACAATCCAAGTAATAATTTTATTATTGTTGTTTTTCCTGCACCATTTTCCCCTACAAATGCATATGTTTTTCCTTTTTCCAGTTTAAGGTTCAAATCTTTTAATATCCATTTATCTGAATTTGGATATTTAAATGATACATTTTTAAATTCTATTATTTCTACCTCTTCTTTATTTTCTATTTTTTTATCAAAATCTTTCTCTATTTCCGGTAATTTTATAAACCTTTGATAATCTTTCATATAATTAATACGTCTTACTAAATCCTTTACTATATTTGAAAATGTCCAGGACATTGGATGTATTAAATTGAATACTGCACCTGTTATACTGATAAACATTCCAGATGTTATTCTTCCAGATTTTAAAATTGACAATAAGCTTGCTGAAATACCAAAGGCCAATATTGCCATTAAAACACTTAATGATTTTATTCTTGCAATGTTTTTCATTGTTATTTTTATGTCTATTTTTCTACCTTCTTCATATAAATCTTCAAACTTATCAGCTACATTATTCCCATAATCAAATAATACTCTTTCATCTGCCATTTCTCCAGAGTTTAGCATTACATCATATACTTTAGCTTTGCGGAAATATTTCATAGATTCTGTATATGAATCATATTCCTGTTCTCCGCTATAATATCCTATTATTGACATGAATATTAATAATATAACTACTATTGATCCTATTAATATACTGCTTTTTAATATTATTACAGATATTGATAGTATTTCTATTATTATTTTTATAAATGCACTTATTTCACTTAATCCTGTTGTTATTGCATTTTCAGAATTATCATATATTCTTTCAATTAATTCATAATTTTCATGATTTTCAAGTATTTCATATTTCAGTTTAGCATTTTTCTTTAATATATCCCCTTCAAATTCACAATCTACTTTTTTGGATAATTTGATATAAATTTGTTTCGTTACTATGTTTATAAAATAGTTTATAAAAAATATCATAAAAAATATAAAAGAAATGAATACGAATTTTTTATTTATCATTCCTTCTTTAATAACAATTTGAGCAGTATCAATAAACGATGCTGTTATTATTATTTTTATTGCTGGCATTGAGTAACTAAACATTTCCATAATAAAATATATCATTGATAATAATGGGTTTTTTTTAAAAGTATATATTATAATGTATTTAACCAATAGATTTAAATTCATCAACATCTCTCCTACATATAATTACTCCCTACAGGCAGTTTGCCTGTAGGGATTTTTTTGATATAATCTCTACGTAAATATATTTAAATAATATTTTTAATTATTATGTGTAATTAAAAATATTTTTGAAATTTTTCTCGCTTATTACATGTGATTTATTTAATAATATTATGATTAAATATTGCGAATTTTATAACTTAATAATTCATAATAAAACTTTATGAATGTATAATTTTTATATTATGTTGCTGAATGATTAAAAGATATTATTTCAACTTATTCAATTTACAATAATTTTAGCAAAAAAAAAAAAAAAAATAGTCAACGATATAAAGTAAATTTTGAGTAAATTTATAATCAACTTTTCTTTTCTTAAATTTAATAAATTTACATAATTATTTTATCACTTGATATATTTTTATGGTTAAGTTTTTGTTTAATGTATTGATGCAATTTTATATTCTCGCTATTATTTGATGTTAATGATTAATTGGGTTTATAGATTAATCTTGAAAATATTGTGTATATAAATACTTCCCATAATGGCATTTCTGATAGAAACATGTACTTTATTCGAAGAAAAAATACTTATTAAAACTTATCTTTGTTAATCCATTTTTTTATTAATTCTGATATTCCAATAATAGCGACAAACGCTATTGCAAACATAATCATTTCCATTTTATTAATCTCCTTTCAATTTTTTTATTAAAAATCTTTTTTTGAATAAACATGTATTGAAACAATCATTGAAAAGTATAAAAATATTAATGCACATAAATAAAATAATAGAATTAAAATTTGATCTGAAATTTTAAAAGTATAATTTTTTGAAGCTAAATTTTGCAAAAATTTAGGTAATAAAAAAGGGGTTAAAAAAATCAAAGTTGCAGAAATATATTTTGTTTTTTCATATCCAAATTTATATTGGATTGGAATAATAAGACCAAAAAAAATACTTGTTATTAACAACGTTAATCCAGTTGAAAATAGATTTAATTTTGGAATAGCAAAAATTATGAAAATTATATTATAAATAAAAAAACATAATAAAAAAATTATCAATATGAAAATATATTTTGCTTTTACTTGTGTATTTCTTGAGAATGGTGTTGCACTGAGTAAATAAGAACCTTTATATTTATGTTCTACTATTGAAATTGAATTATATAAAAGATATTCTGTATAAATAACTGTAATGAAAAAAATTATAAAACTTCCTCCAATATTACCTATTTTACTATTTACAAACAGTGGAATAAATATTGCAGTAGCAAGGGTTATCAATAAATAATTTTTTGCAAGAAAAAATTCTTTTTTTATAAGATTTAGTATTAATTTCATTTTTTCACCTCTCAAGTTGATATCATAAATATTCTTTATATTTTGTTTTATGGCATTACCTAAATTACTATTAAAGTATTTCATGTTATCCATTGTACACATTTTTATTTCACCTGTAGCTGAGATTACAACATGAGATGAAATACATCCACAATTAGAATTTTTTAATTGTCCGAATTCTATAAGGGATAGAAATTTTGGATATTTTTTGTTTATTTTATCCAATAATATATCCAACTGAATATATTCATTATCGTTTAAATATAAATTTTTGTTCATGTTTTTTGCTCTTCCTAATTCTATAATCGGGCTGATACCAAAAGATTTTATCCCTAAATTATATACCCAATCTGCAATCTCTTCAATCTCATCTAAATTTTTTGGAGTAACAATTGTTGCAATTCTCATATTAACTTTATTTTTTGCAAGTATATATATGTTGTTTTTTATTTTATTTAAAGAATTAGAAGTTCTAGTAAACCATTTTAAATATTCATCATTTAAACTATGTAAGTCTATTTGAATAAATATTTTTGACTTATTTAAAATAATAGTATTCATAATTTCTTCAGAAATATATATTCCATTTGTTAATAATCCTATCTGTTTAAATTCTAGTTCAAGAGCATAGGTTATAATTTTTTTTAAAAATGGATATGTTGTTATTTCTCCTCCGGTTAGTTCAATAATATTTACCCCTAAATTTTTTAGCTCATATAGAATTTTTTTTGCATCATTTAAACTAATAAAATTATTCAAATTATTATTAAAATCTCCATAACAATGTAAACATTTTATATTACATTTATTTGTTAGTTCAATTGAAGCTACTTTAGGATAAATATTGTAATTATCTTTTATAATTAAAGAACGATATTTTGGTGATTTTTGAAAATTAATATAAATACCATAAGTATTATTTATATTTGCAATAAAATTTTTCACCTTATTCTCTATTATATTATAGTCTTCTTAAACATTCCCTATAATACTATTAAGAGGCTGTGCTTAATCCTGATAAAGCTGAAATAACTGTAAAAGATAGCCCACAAAAAGCACAAGCTAAACATCTCCAACAAGTTATATCGCTTGTAACCATTTCTGGCGTTGGCATAAAATACCTCCTTTCTATAAAATTTTTTATTAAGTTATTCTGACGTCAGAATCGAGCAACTCAGATGTTCTTTACTAGTACTAGATATTAATAGCCGGCTTTTTGTTACAATTATCAAAGTTTGTTATAATATAATTAATGTGAAAATAGTTTAATTAAATTATTAATTTCCTGTTGAATTTTTGGATTAAACGAATGAGTAGTTGAATTTGTATATTATATAATTATTTTTTTCATTTTTCCACCCCCTCGAATCTTATTTTACCAGTTTCCATATGACTTTCAAGTGTTTTTTTATCTTATGTATGTATGATTATTAGTGTGTTTTATAAAAGGGCAAAATAACATGATTTTTGTTTCCACTTAGAAATCTTTTGTTCATGTTATAAAATTCTTTATTATTCATATTTTTCATCTTCTAATGTTACAATTTGTAATATTTCGAAATATAAACTTAATAAAATGCTATTTTTAAATGTATTTGTCAAGTGAACAGTGATGAGGAAATGAAAATCTTTGATATATTTTTGAGAAATTGTGTTCGTTATGATATTAAATGGTCTATTACTCCTTATTTTAAAGGAAAGATTAGAACCTTTGCCATTAAATACGGCCCTGGCCAAAAACGTGTTGCTTTAGGCTATATTTCTTTTTCTAATAAAACTCTTAATTTTTTGATATTTTCTGGTATATCTATTTCAATTGAAGCTCCGAAAATAAAATTCAAATTATTAGTCAATAAATCTTCCTCTATTCCACCACATATATCTATGTTTTTTATGAATAAAATATCTTTTAATTCGCCATTTAGATATAAATATACAGTAGAATAAGCGACACCTTTATCCGTCCAGGTTAGCAGGTTTTCTATATTTATCGAAGTAAAATTATTTAAATTCCATATTGCTGTATTATAACTTGAAATATCATAAATTGTTATTAAATTAGAAAAATTTGCTGTTATGTTTACACCGCTTGATAATATTATTTTTTTATCTTTATATCCTATCATTCCATTTAATAAAAAAATTGGTGAATAAAGCTTCGGAAAATATCCCAAACTAATTGCTCCTGTTAATGGAATTTGTTTAATGGGATTTGTATTAATTTTAATCTTTGTTATTCCCTCTGTTATTGATATTCCACCGCCTACTTCAACGAAATTTAAAACCTCATAACTCATTGAAAATTTTGCTTTATCAACAAATTCGAATTTTAAATTTCCTTCTTCAATAAAAGGTAATGGGTTTATGGAAGTTATAGAAAAAATGTTAATAGAAATAACTAAAATAAATAATATAAGTAACTTTTTCATTTATTTTCCTCCTTACTCATGTTGATCAATTTCCTGATTTTTAATTAGTATTTTTTCAGTGTTCAAATCCATTACGGTTATGGTTAGTGGAGATGGAAAATAATTTTCCAATAAAATCATTTTATCTTTGACTATATATATTTCCCATGGAAATCCATCTCTTACTGGAATAACTTTTTTAAACTCTCCAGTTTTGATGTTGTATTTAAGTAATACGGATTTTGTTTTTTCATCCTCGCCAATATAATAATAATATCCAACTAAAAAATATATATAATCATTCAATAAAGTATATTTTCCAACTACTACATCATCCGGCTCAACACCATCAAATGTCCATTTAGACGATGGCCACTCTATAAATTTTTCTTCTTTTTTTATTGTATCTATTTGTAAAAAACCTGCTTTGCCTGCCCATTCAGGTTTTTTATCTTGTGGTATTAAATAACAGGATTTTGGATGTATTCGAATAAAAAAATATCTTTTATCTTCTGTAAAAACAAAACTTTGAGCATTGAGCGGATATTTTAGTTTATATATTTCATTAACTGTATTATTATCAAAATTTATTTCCATAAATTTCGAATATCCATCTTCAAAAGGATATTCCTGTAAATATATACAATTTGTTGCAGGATATAATTCACCACTAAAATTGGGAGGTGAAAAGATATCTATATTTTCTTTACTCCAATAAACCTTTTCCATTTTTTCATTTTTTACATCTATAACGCTTATTGCCATTCCCTTTTCTAAATTATATTTGTCTGTCATTATACCTATTTTATTAGATTTAGTTATGCCATTTAATAAACCTGGTTGTTCTATTTTTATATATTTGATATTTTCTGTTTTTGCATTTAATATTCCCACTTCTCTTGTTGAATATGAAATAAATACATATTTTCCATCTCTATAAGCAACGGTATCCATAAAAGCATCTATTCCTGGTAAAGGAATTGTCTTTGCAACTTCTAATTTATCCACATCATATAATATCATATATGCCCCTTTAAAAGGGTGTTTTTTCCATCTTGATAATATTGCAAATGCTTTTCCGTTTAATTCGTTAATAGGATGTGGTATATATTCTTCCATTTTTTCTTCTACAAAATAACAACCGCTTAATAAGATTGATATTGATATTGATATCATTATAATCAATATAATATATTTTTTCATATTATACCTCCTGAAAAGGGGAGTTACCCCTCTCTTTTAATTTATTCCTGTATATGAAAACTTCATTACAGTATTGTCATCTGAGTAAATATCATCAGGACTTACATATAATTGATTTAATGGCCACCATTTTGGATCAAGATCTATCTCCTGTTCTTTCCAGCTTCTCCATACCAGAGATGAACAATAAAATGTATTTGTGTTTAATTTGGTTGTGGCAACTAGTGAAACAGGATCTGGGTATTTTTTACCTCTTTGCTTTTTTGCATAATTAGCAGCATTTAATGCTTCTGAATCGGAAGTTTTTTTCCAATAACCACTAAACCATCCTTTTTTAACCCATTTTCTAACATACATTCCATAAATCACTTCATTCTTTTTAACTATTTTTCCAGACCATAATTGTCTATAATCATATCCAACTTCATATTTTTCATGAGGTGCATCTGATCCTGAAGGAGGTTTGTACCATGCTGCCATTGCAACTTTTGCTAATCTTTCTAGTTTTAGATCACCAAGTTCAGTCCAAATTGCTGCATGTCCCATACCACCACCAGAGCTGGAACCAGAGCTATTATCTCCAGAAGAGGTACTTTTAATAATAAGAACATCACCTGGTCTTAAAGTACTTAATTCTTTATGCCTTAGAGAACTTGAAACACCTTTACTAACATATACATTATCAGCGATAATTTTATCTTTTTCAAACATTTCAGATATATATTTTGTGAAACCAATTCTTTCTGCCTCTTTTTTATATAATTCCACTATTTCTTCCCTGGTAATTTTTCCTTTGAGCATTAATTCTTCAAGCTTCTTAAGATTTATGTTTTTTGATATTATTCTATCATATAAAACAACACTTTTCATATAATTCTTCAAGCTTTCTGGTGCAGAATCAAGTTTTTTCTTTAATTGATTTTTATAATTGACTATTTCTTCATTAATAGCTTTTTTTACATTTTCCGATTCTATATCAATTCCTCTGGTAACTAAAACCTTTTTTATTTCAATTTCTCTTTTTAAAGTCCAATAATCTAATGTTTCCTCGATATTCGGAAGTGATTCGATATTAATTTTTTCACTTTCTGTTTTTTTTGTTTCTTTTGTCAAACAACTGTTTAATAGAAATATAATAGTTATTAAAAAAATTATGAATAGTATTTTTCTTCTATTCATCCTACCATCCTCCTTTTAATAAAAATTTATAGTATCAATTACACAAATATTTTGTTTACAGGATTTTCATAACATCGTGTAAAATATTTTTCTCTGTTTTTTGATTTTATAATTTTTCATAAAATCCTGATATCAGAATCACTCAGTCGTCTGATAAATGAAAATTTTTTTGATATAATATCTGATTAGATGCATTTAATTAATGTTTTCTAATGATTAGTGTGTAATTAAAAATTTTTTTAAATTTTTCTCACTTATTATATATGATTTATTTAATAATATTATGATCAATATTGCGAATTTTATAACTTAATAATTCATAATAAAATTTTATGAATGTATAATTTTTATATTATGTTGCTGAATAATTAAAAGATATTATTTTCACTTATTCAATTCACAATAATTTTAGCAAAAAAAAAAAAGAAGTCAACTATACTATGTAAAATTTAAGTAAAATTATAATAGTTTTTTATTTTCTAAAATTAAAAATTTTTACATAATTATTATATCACTTGATATATTTTTGCTGTTATTTTTTTATTTAATTTTGATGACTATAATCATAAATACGATGTCTAAAAAGGCAAATTCATACGATGTCCAAAAAGTAAAGTCGCTCAAACCTTGATTGTTAATCCTCAAAAATAGCTCATTCTCGCCGGGGGTTGTAAATGGTAAAATAAAAAAGAACAAAAAGAGGAAAATAAAAATGAACAAAAATGTACAAAAAGGATAAAGAAATAATGGTATCCTTCTTTTTTTGAAAGGAGGTATAATTCTTAACCAAAATTTAATACTATTCAAAACCTTGATGTGTTCAACATTTTATTTTTTTGGTCCATTTTTCAATTGTAATCACGTCCACCATTCACTTGACAAATACATATGAAGGGAAACCAAAAAAAAGAAATAAGAAAAGCAAATTGGATAATTATTTAAAGAGGATAGAAGAATTGTTATCAATAAAGGGAATTACAATGAGAGCAGTATATGAAAAATTAAAAGATGAAGGGCTAAATATAGGAACATATTCTAATTTTAGAAAATATGTTAAAAGAAAGGGGTTGATAGAAAAGAAAAAGGCAAAGGGACATCCGAGATTTGAAACGTTACCAGGAGTACAAGCACAAGTTGATTGGAAAGAAAATATAAAGTTGTATTCAAGAAGTGGAGAAGAATTTGAAATTAATGTGTTTAATTACAAATTAGGCTATTCGAGATACTGCTATTTTGAACTCAGAGAAACAAAAACACAACAAGATGTATTTGAATGTTTAATAAACGCATTTAAAAAAACAGGAGGTGTTCCACAAGAGATATTATTTGATAATATGAGAACAGTAGTAGATATAACAGAAAAAGGAAGAAGAATAAATTATAAAATGAAAGCATTTGCAAAAGATTTTGGATTTAAAATCAAATTATGTAAGCCAAGACATTCATATACTAAAGGGAAGGTTGAATCAGCAAATAAATTCATATCTTGGATATTAGCGTATGATAAGGATTTTGAAGACGAAAAGGAACTAAATGAAATTATACAAAGGATAAATAAAAAGGTTAATACTAGAATAAACCAATCAACAAATGTTCCACCATTACTGTTGTTTCAAAAAGAAAAAGAGTATTTATCTCCTTTGCCAAATAAAAATATCGTTGAATCATATTTGGACCACACTCATAAAGCAAAAGTCCAAAAAGATTCATTGATATATTACAAAGGAAATAAATACTCCGTACCGCCTGAATATATAGGCAAAACAATGAAAATAAAAACAAATGAAAATTATCTGTATGTATATTATAACACAGAATTGATAACAGTATATAAAATAACAGATAAAAAAATAAATTATATATCAGATCATTATACAACATTAATGTCAAAGCATATAAAGGATTCAAAAGAACTAAATGAAATGTGTTCTAATAACCTGAAAAAATTAGATAATTTTTTGTAGGAGGGGAATATGAATAATTATATAAAACTACAAAATAATCTAACAGAATTAAATTTAATAAATATAAAAACCAATTTAGATAAATATTTGAACTTAATAAATACAGGAGAAAAAAGTGTAATAGACGCATTATATGAATTAAGTGAATTAGAAACAAAGGCAAAAGAAAAAAGAGCGATGAATGCATGTGTAAAAGTAGCTAATTTCCCATTTCTGAAAGGAATAGAAGATTTTGATTTCGATTTTCAACCAGGAATAAATAAACAGGAAATATTAGATTTAAAAAGCTTAAGATTTGTGGAAAATAATGAAAATATACTATTTGTAGGAACCCCTGGAGTTGGCAAGACACATCTTGTCGTCTCCATTGGAATAGAATGTGCAAAACATAGATATTCAACATATTTTATCCATTTCCAAGATTTAATGTCTCAATTAAAAAAAGCTCTTAAAAAAAATAGATTAGAAACAAGATT
>NZ_AZAX01000025.1:0-10532 GCF_001021175.1 Marinitoga sp. 1155
AGTTTAAAATATAACAAATCCCTTTGGGATTTGTTATATTTTAATAATCCGAAAATAAAAAATAAAAAAAGATTGTCCAAAAGTCAAATTCACTCAGACAGCTTGATTGCTAATCCTTAAAATTATTCATTCTCAGCCGTCGCTCAAACAATACATCGTGTATTGTTTCGCTCAAAATTACGTCCATGTAATTTTGACGGCTTACATTCATAATTTTAAGGGCAATCTTCGAGTCTTCGTTTCATTTGAGACTTTTTAGACAATCTAAAATAAAAAAAGTTAATGTTCTAACAAATCCATTTGGATTTGTTATATTTTTTTTTATTGTTATTAATTGGCAAAATGTAAAATTTTGTATATTTAACAGAATTTATGTTATAATTATTTCAAAAGGGGTGATATAGATGAAAGTATGGGAAACAGAAATTTTTGGCAGAAAATTAATTATTGAACATGGAAAAATGGCCAAACAAGCACATGGATCTATTTTATTAAAATATGGAAAATCAGCAATATTAGTTACCGCAACTGCTTCAAAAGAAGCAAAAGAAGGTATTGATTTTCTTCCTCTAACCGTAGAATTTCAGGAAAAATTTTATGCAGTTGGTAAAATACCAGGTGGTTTTTTAAAAAGAGAAGGCAGACCAAGCAGTGAAGCTATTTTGTCTTCCAGATTAATAGATAGACCTATTAGACCTTTATTCCCGAAAGATTTTCATAATGATATACAGGTTATAGTTACAGCATTTTCAATGGATAATGATGACAGTATTGAAACCTGGGGAATAACAGGAGCTTCTTTTGCTTTGAATTTATCTCCTATTCCATTTGAGGGTATGGTTGCAGGAGTTAGATTGGGATACGTTGATGAAAAATTTGTTGTATTTCCTACTCAGGAAGAATTGAAAAATAGCAGAATGGATATAGTCGTTGCTGGAACAAAAGAGGCTATAACTATGGTTGAAGGAGAATCTTTAGAAGTATCAGAAGATGAAATGGTAAAAGCTCTTTTATATGCTCATGAGGCGATTAAACAGATTATAGAATTTCAGGAAAAAGTGGTTTCAGAATTTAATATAGAAAAATGGGAAGTGATTTCTCCTGAAATCCCAGAAGGATTTGTTGAAGATTTTGAAAAATTGATAAATGATGAAGAATTAGAAAAAAGAATCTTGGTAAAAGGTAAAAAAGACAGAGACGATGCATTGGATTCATATAGAAAAGAATTATTAGAAGAATTCCAGACAAAATATGTTGAAAAATGGGATAACGAAAATTATGAGAAGTATAAGAAATTTTTATATGAATCTTTTGATGAAAAGATTAAGAAATTAATGAGAAAAATGATAATAGAAAAGAATATAAGAGCAGATGGAAGAAAAATAGATGAAATAAGGCCGATTACATGTGAAATAGGGTTATTTGAAAAAACACATGGGTCTGCATTGTTTACAAGAGGAGAAACGCAAAGTTTAGGAGTTGTTACTCTTGGCGAACCTATGGATGTTCAAATAATAGACACAGTATTTGAAGAAGGAGAACGCCGATTTATGCTCCACTATAATTTTCCTCCATTTTCTACAGGAGAGGTAAAAGGGTTAAGGCTAAGTAGAAGAGAGATAGGACATGGACATTTAGCTGAAAGAGCTCTAAAAAATATGTTGCCTACCGAAGAAGAATTTCCTTATATTATCAGAATTGTTTCTGAAATATTAGAATCAAATGGTTCTTCATCCATGGCTACAGTATGTTCTGGTTCGTTAGCATTGATGGATGCAGGTGTTCCTATACCAAAACATGTTGCTGGTGTTGCTATGGGATTAATTTTTGAAGATGAAAAATTTGTTGTATTAACAGATATATTAGGTATGGAAGATCATCTTGGTGATATGGACTTTAAAGTTACAGGAACAAGGGATGGTATTACTGCATTTCAAATGGATGTTAAGGTAGCTGGAGTGAATGAAGAGGTATTAAAAGAAGCTTTAGAAAGAGCAAGAGTCGCCAGACTGCATATCTTAGACATTATGTATAATACAATTTCAGAACCAAAAAAAGAGTTATCTCCGTATGCACCTTTAATAAAAACAACGAAAATACCTATTGACAAAATATCAGAGGTTATAGGACCTGGTGGAAGAGTAATAAAAGGAATACATAAAGATTTTGATGTTGAGATTTCTATAGATGATGAAACTGGATTGACAAAGGTAAGTGGTCACAACGTTCAGAATATAGATAATGCCATTAAATATATTGAAAGTTTAATTAAAGAAGTTAAAGAAGGAGAAGTTTTCGAAGGAAAAGTATCCAGAATAGAAAATTATGGATTGTTTGTTGAAATTATTCCAGGAAAATTAGGATTATTACATATGTCGAATTTAGGAAAAGATGCCAAAGAATTGTTAAAAAGTATCAAAATTGGCGATATTATGAAAGTGGAAATAATAAGTATTGATGATAATGGTAGGATTCAATTGAAAAAATTTGGTGAAAAAACAGCAGAAAGAAAAAATCATAGAAGAAAAAATTATCAAAGACCGGAGGAAAAAAATGATCATAAAAAGAACGCTGAATAAAGGATTAGATGTTTTATTAATTCCAAGAAACAATGTTAGAAGTGTGTCGATAATTGCTGCTATACGGGGTGGTTCTGCTCATGAACCTGCTGAACTTTCTGGAATATCGCATTTAATAGAACATTCAGTATTTAGAGGAACAGAAAACAGAAATATGGAAGAAATAAAAAGGCCCATCGAGGAATTTGGTGGGTCCTTAAATGCTTTTACAGGGAAGAATTTAACTGCATACTATGCAAAAGTTCCTTTAATTGCTTCAAAAATTGGAGTGGAAATTATATTAGATATCATATTTAATGCTAAATTTAATAAAGAAGATATTGAAAAAGAGAAAAGAATAGTTTTAGATGAAATTGCTATGTATGAAGATGAACCTGTTGAAAATACATTTGAACAATTAAATAAAATCATGTTTGCAAATGAATTTTCATTCCCTGTACTTGGCACAAAAGAGAGCGTATCTAAATTAAATTCACAAATGTTAAAAGAATATTATCTCGAAAAATATACTCCACAAAATATAGTTTTAACTCTTGTAGGACCGGAAAAAGAATTAGAAAAGCTTTTGTTGAATATAGAAAGATTGATTCCAGATAGAGAAGGAGAAAAATATCCATTTAAAAGTCCAACTTTTAATGAAAAAGTTGAAAAAATTGAAAAAGAAAAAGAAGAACTTTCTCAAATATATATTGCATATTCATTTAAAGCTCCATCAAAAATGTCATCCGGTTTTTATCCTGCTGCAATTTTAAAAACATTTTTAGGAAGCGGAATGAGTTCATTATTATTTACAAAAATCAGAGAAGAACTGGGATTGGCTTATGAAATTACTGCAGATTATTCTGCTTATAATGATACAGGTACATTTACTATATTTGCAGCTACTGTTCCACAAAATTTTGAGAAACTCAATAACTCTATTAATGAAAATTTAAAAAATATAGATACATTTGAAAAATGGATAAAATATGGAAAGAAAAGGTTATCTGGTAGATATATGCTTGAAACAGAAAATGGGTTAAATTTTGGTTTTTTGGCATTAGACTATTATCTGTCTTTTGACAAACTAATTGATATAGATGAAATAGTAAATAAAATTAATATTCAGACTGATGAGGATATAATTAATGTATCCAATGAAATTTTCAGTCAAAAGCCATATATTTCTATTGTTAAACCAAAATAAATGGAGTTGGGATTTTGAAAGTAAAAATAAATAGTTTAACTCCAGGTATGATAGTTGGAGAGGATATTTATAGTTTAAAAGATAATTTGAATTTAAAGAAGGGACAAAAACTTGATCAAGAAACCATTGATCAATTATTACGCAGTGATATTATAGAAATTGAAATTGCAGAATCGGAAACTGCAGTTGGATTTATACAAAAAAATTTTGAAAACCTTCCAAATATTGTTGATGAAGTTGTTTATAGCAAATGGATAAATTCTATTAATGATTTATTTCACCATTTTTCCAAAGAAGAAATATATGTATCTTTAAACAATATAACAGAAGAAATATATAAAATATTGGATGTAAAAGAATATTTTATTTTGAATTTTATGAATTCTTTTGGGAATGATAGTTTAACCTATCATTCCTTAAATACTGCTATAATCGTCTCTATAATTGCGAAAAAAATAGAAACTCCATATATTATGTATAAGCAAACTGTGAAGTTTGCGCTTATACATGATATTGGCTATGCCATGTTAGATGAACGTATTATTAATGATTTTGAAAGTGAAGAGAAAAATGCTCTTATACACAATATAGTTGCTTATAAAAAACTACAGGATTTAAAAGCAACATTGAATCATGAAATTATAGAAAGCGTATTATATCATCACGAAAGATATGATGGAAAAGGTAAGTTTCATTTAAAAGGAGAAAAGATACCTCCTCTTGTTAGAATTACACAAGTTGCTGATGCATATACATCATTAACGGAATTAGGATATACACCATATCAGGCATTGTCATGGATATTAAAAAAGTGTGGATTTATTTTTGATCCATATTATGTTAGTTTATTATATGAAATTACTGGATATTATCCTACCGGCACAAAGGTTAAATTAAGTAACGGAACAACAGGAATTGTTTTAAAAAGAAATGAAATAGAATTTTTCCCCGAAGTATTGGTAGATAATGAAACGATAAAAACTGGACCGGATACAAATATTTACATAAAAGAGGTGATTGAATGAAAATAGTACCTCTTAACAAGGCTAAATTTGGCATGGTGCTTGCAATGGATATACGCGATACAACCGGCAAAGTCATTTTAAAAAAAGGAACAGAAGTAAATGAAATTGTCATTTATACCTTAAAAAAAGCAGGAATTTTTAATATCCCAGTAAAGAAGTTAGATGTATTGAAGGAATTAAAAAAAGAAGCTGAAAATCATGGAGTTATAAGTAAAGAAAAGCTTGATTTAAACTATAAGAAAATAAAAGAAGTGTTTAAAACACTGGAAAAAAGCGGAGATATTGATATTGATTCGGTAATAAGTATAGCCGCATCTATAAAAGAAGATTTGGAAAACAATTATTCTGATCAATTATTTGTACCTTTGAAAAAATTAAAAGATTTTGATGAGTATTTATATTCACATTCATTGAACGTTATGATTATCAGTTCTTTGTTGGCTATAGAAAATGGTATAATTGGGGATGAATTGTTAAATGTTTCTATTTCAGCTCTTTTACATGATATTGGAAAAACACAGGTTCCTATTGAAATTATGAACGCTCCAAGAGCTTTAACTGAAAGTGAAATGAATACAATGAGAAATCATGTATTATTTGGGAAAAATTTAGCTATGGAAAATAATATAAAAGACCCTAACATTATAGGTGGAATATATGAACATCACGAAAGAATCGACGGAAGAGGTTATCTTGAGAGAAAGAAAAAGGAACAAATAACAACATTTGGTAAAATCATATCAATTGCTGATGTTTATGATGCTTTAACAAGTACAAGAAGTTATAAAGGTCCATGGACGCCATATAAAACAATATCGTTTATATTAACAAATGTTGAAAAACAATTTGATGGAGAGTTGGCTCGTGGATTGATAAATGCTTTTGGTATATATCCTGCAGGAACAAGGGTTCAATTAAACAATGGACAATTTGGAACGGTAATTGCTTCAAACAGAGCCAATAAAATACGTCCTTTAATAAAAGTTGATCATAGTGAAACAATAGATTTAAGCAAAGAACATTCTTTGAGAATAGTTAAAGTTCTGGATTATGTGTATATAGAATAATTTATTTAGAAAATTCTTTTACTTTTATGTCTAAAAAATTATTATTATCGATAAATAAAATACTATTTTCATTTGTTTTTATGAGAACTTTATTTTTTAATCTTGAAAGCAATGAACGGAATTTTCTGGGATTTATTTCTATAAGATATTTATATTTAAATTTTAAATTCAGTTTCCATGTTATCGTTGTGTTTTTATCTTTAGCTATAATATAAGAATCTTTTCCAAATATTATATATATTTTAATATTCGAAGGTAATGTCGTATATATTTTATTCAGAATTTTTTTAAATTCTTCTGTGTTTATTTTTAATTCTTCTAAAGGTTTAAAATTAAAATCAATTTTAAAATTATCTGAAATTTTATTATTACATACATTTATATATAATCCTTTGCTTTTAATTAAAAGGGCATTGGTATTAAGATATAAATCAATTTTTTCATCAGAAATTAAAGAGAGCGATTTTACCAGATGTCGAATGGTGACATAGGGGATTTCAATAGAAAAACTTTTTGAAGTTTTTCCAAGATAGCTATATGTATATATATTATATCCTGAAAAATATCCATATACATCTTCTTTATATGAAGAAATCCTTATTAAATCCCCTTCCATCCCCTGAATACTACAAAAATCAAGGGATTTTATGAAAGATTTTAAATTAACACTTGAAATTAATATCGGTTCTTTTATTTTAAATACAGGTTTTTTATCGTTTTCACTTTCTATATTTAAAACCATATTTTCTAACTCTATTTTTAGTCCTTCATCTAATGCTAACATTCTTATAAAAGGATTTTCTTTTTCATTCAATCCTTTAAGTAATCCTTTTAAATGCTGAATAGGAATTTTATAGACTTTTTCAAAAGGAAAAAACTCTTTTGAAAAGAGAATATTAGCCACAGCACAACCATCTGTCATGGAAACTCTTAAAACTTTATCGAAATATAGGTAAATATATCGATGAATTGGTTCAACATTGCCACATAATTTATCAGCAAATTCTGTAATTTTTAGTAATCTTTTGGTTGGTATCCATCCTTCCATCTTATTCCTCCATGAAATCGTCTTTACTTATAGGAGTTCCGCCAAGTAATTCAAAGTTTAATAATCTATAATTCCCGTCAAATTCCGCAATTAAATTTATCTTTTCTGAACATTTGGAACCAACATATTCTTTATTTATAACATAAACAGCCTTGCCTTCATATGATGTTGAAAAATCATATCCTTTCCTTAAATAACTTCTAAACTTTTCTCCGCATTTATCACATTTAAAATATAAAACGAGTGAATTTGATTCATTATAAAAAGGATTTTTAGATATATCCTTTTTCTTTTTTTTAAACCAGAACATATAATCAACCTCCAATTCGATGCTAATACGATTATATCATATTTTCATAAAACAAATATTAACTCTACCTTTTTTCCCATTTCCTCCATTGCTATTTGCATAATTTTATATGTTTGTTTACACCTTGAACATCCTGAACCTAAAAATGTAAATACTGCTATCTCTTTCTGAAGAGGGACCCCCTAAATACATCATCAGGTCCAATTTTTTCTATTATAAATTAGATTTTTCCTGCCGGCAGGTTAATACGATGTTTTTTTAATTTAAATAAATAACTTCGTCATTTATCAGCGCTGACGAATGTAGTATATCTTATTTTGTTCTTGCATGGGAATAGTTGTGGAATAGATTGGGAATGAAGTTACTGAAATGTGATATAATTCAAGTGGATAAAAATCAAAAAAAATTAAACCGATGCCCGCCGTAGGCGTGAATATTTTCTTTGAAAATATTAAAAAGTTTTTATTTTAAAATAATAAATTATTATCCTATAACCCGCGGCAGCGTGTATATTTGCGGAGCAAATATAGAAATGTTTTTTTATATTTAAATCTAAAAATTTTAATCCTATTACCCACCGTAGCGTGTATATTTGCGGAGCAATTATTCAGATGTTTTTTATTAATATCTATTTTTAATCCTATAACCCGCCGTAGGCGTGTAACACCGGAGGTGAATCATGAGAAGATTCTGTACAAGTGGTCCCGTTGATAAAAAAACATGTTATTATGTTGAGAGACCCGATATAATGAAAGAAGCACTTGACCATATAGAAAATTGGAGATACTTTACAGTATCAGCACCAAGACAAAGTGGAAA
The DNA here is from genome assembly GCF_001021175.1 of Marinitoga sp. 1155. NCBI lineage: Bacteria > Thermotogati > Thermotogota > Thermotogae > Petrotogales > Petrotogaceae > Marinitoga > Marinitoga sp. 1155. The sequence continues at coordinate 8,035 of NZ_AZAX01000025.1, forward strand.
AACAACATTGTTAAATGATATAGTTGAAAAAATAAAGGATAAATATTTGCCAATATTTATATCTTTTGAAAGTTTTGGAGGAATAAAAGAAGAAAAAGAGTTTATGGAAGTATTTTTGAAGAAGACAAGAAAAAAATTAATGAAAGAAAATATAAAAATAGAATTTAATAAAAAATATAAAAGGATAAGAGAAATAGAAGATATAGTAGATAAAATCTATGAAACAACTCAAAAAAATATAATACTAATAATAGATGAATTTGAAAAACTAAATAATGAAGAAATAATGAATACATTTTTACATGTAATACGAAGTATATATCATGATAGGGAAATATACAAACTCAGAAGTGTAATATTAATAAGCGTAGGATATCTAAGCGGAATATTAGAAGACAATGCCAGTCCATTCAACATAGCAGAACATTTAGAAGTGCCATACTTTACAAAAGAACAAGTATATGATTTACTTTCGCAACACGAAAAAGAAACAGGACAAATATTCGAAGAAAAAGTAAAAGAATTAATATGGCATAATGCTGCAGGACAACCAGGATTAACCAATGGTCTTGCATATGACTTAGTAATGAAAAAAGCAAAAGGAGAAAAAATAATAACAGAAAAACATTTTGAAAAAACATTATATGATTATATGAGAGTATATATAGACAAAAACATATCAAATATAATAAACAAAGCAAAAAAAGAAAAAGAATTAATGATGAAAATATTATTTGAACCAAATAATGTAGAATTTAATATATATGATGAAAACATAAAATTCTTATATTTAAACGGAGTAATAGACAATTGTGAAGGTATATGCTGTGTAAAAGTGCCGTTGTATTACAAAGCATTATATGCAAGATTTAAACCACAAATTAACGGAGAAAAATCGCAAATGAAACCATTTGATGAAAGTATAAAAAAATATCTAAACAAAGATGGAAGTTTGGATTTAAACAAATTGATGAAAAGATATATAGAATATATAAAATCAAGAGGAGCAATAATGTTCAAGGGCAGAAACTATTACGAAGGAGTATATCAATACAATCTTGATCAATTTCTTGGATTATATGTAGAAGCAGCAGATGGAAAAGTATATCCTGAAACACAAATAGGCGGAGGAAGAATAGATTTATTGATAAATTTAAACAACAAAGAATACTTAATAGAAATAAAAGCAAATATAGATGAAGATCAATATGAAAAATCAAAAAAGCAAATAAAAGAATATATAAAAAGAAAAGGGATAAAAGATGGATGGTTAATAATATATTCAAATACAATAAAAGATTTTGAATATATAACAGAAGAAGAAAATGGAATAAAATTACATATATGGTTTATAAAAACAAATTTTAAAAATCCGTCAAAGGTAAAATAATTCTATATATGACTTTTTGGAAGAAAAATATTATCATACGATGTCTAAAAAGTCAAATTCACTCAGGCAGCGATTATCCTTAAAATTATTCATTCTCAGCCGTCGCATCGATTTTTCATCCATGAAAAAGCTTCACTCAAAAAAACGTCCTGTTTTTTTGACGGCTTACATTCACGCTTAGATTTTTTAGGTATAAAAAATCTAAGGGAAAAGGAGAGCGATAGCTCAAAAGTTTTTTCTTTAATTAAAAACCAATTTTTAAACCTATTACCCACCGTAGGCGTGAATATTTGCTTTGCAAATATTAAAAAGTTTTTATTTTAAAATCTTAAACCTTTATCCTATAACCCGCCGTAGGCGTGTAACACCGGAGGTGAGATAATGAGAAGATTCTGCACAAGTGGTCCCGTTGATAAAAAAACATGTTATTATGTGGAAAGACCCGATATAATGAAAGAAGCGCTTGATCATATAGAAAACTGGAGATACTTTACAGTATCAGCGCCAAGGCAAAGTGGAAAAACAACATTGTTAAAAGATATAGTTGAAAAAACAAAAGAAAAATATTTACCTATTTTTATATCTTTTGAGGATTATGATGGCTTAGAAGATGAAAAAGAGTTTATAGAAGTATTTTTAGAAGATATAATAAAAAAATTAAAAAATCAAAATATAAAAATAGGAATAAAAAAGGAAGAATATAAAAATGTAAGGGAAATAAACAAGATTATAGACAAAATATATGAAGCAACAAAAAAAGAAGTGGTATTAATGATAGATGAATTTGAAAAATTTGATAATGAAAAATTAATGAACAAATTTTTACATACGATAAGAAAAATATATCATGATAGGGAAATATACAAACTCAGAAGTGTAATATTAATAAGCGTAGGATATCTAAGCGGAATATTAGAAGACAATGCCAGTCCGTTTAATATTGCAGAACATTTAGAAGTGCCATACTTTACAAAAGAACAAGTATATGATTTACTTTCACAACATGAAAAAGAAACAGGACAAATATTCGAAGAAAAAGTAAAAGAATTAATATGGCACAACGCAGCAGGACAACCAGGATTAACAAATGGACTTGCATATGATTTAG
>NZ_AZAX01000026.1:0-40154 GCF_001021175.1 Marinitoga sp. 1155
GACGTGTTTTCTGAAATTTTTTCATATTATCAAGCATTATTTCAAATGGTTTTGATATCTGTTTTGATACTTTATGTGCTTTTTTGGAGATAAAATATAGCATTATTAAAAGACCTACTAAAAAAATATATATGTTATACAACATTATATTTCTTAGTATCCCCAGATCAAATTTTAATACAATTCCAACAGGTCTAAACATCGTATTTTCATCTTCATATTCCCATAAGTAATATAAATTTACTTTATTCCCTTTTTCTATTAATACTTCCTTTTCTGTATTAAATACCTCAGATAAATATTTTTTATCTGTTTCATTTATACTCCCCATATTTCCGGATAATTCCTCAAAATACATATTATAGATATTTATTTCTTTTATAAATTTATATTTCTTTTCGAGCTCTATAATATTATCCATAGTCTTTTTTATTTTATCAACAGCCAATGAATGATGTAATAAATAAAAATCATTATTTATCCTTATATATATATTTTTTGATAATCTATCTGTTTTAAGTATAAATTCGACCATATAATTGTAATTTTCTAATGTGGATATTTTTTCTTTAAGTTTATCATCCACACTATCAATATTTATTTTTTCTATTTTAGTATTTGTATTATAATGCATAGTGTTCATATAATCTATTAGTTTTTTCTCAAAATCATCGGTATCTCCAGACTCTTTTATTTTCTCAATAAATCTATCAAGCGATTTATAATATTTAGCATCAAAATCATACAAAGAATTATATATAGAGTCAAAAGTCATCCGTACAAGTTCTATAGTATTTTCTTCAAATTCTTCATGCAATACTTTTATATTATAAAAACTAATAACAGTTAAAATTAATATAACAAATAAAACACCACTAATCACAATTCCCATAATATTTTTAGAAATTAATTTATATAAAGTTGTTAATTTCTTTTTCATTCTATCACCCTTTCTAATTCATTAGGCTGTCTAAAAAGTCTCAAATGAAACGAAGACTCGAAGATTGCCCTTAAAATTATGAATGGAAGCCGTCAAAATTACAAGGATGTAATTTTGAGCGAAACAATACAGGATGTATTGTTTGAGCGACGGCTGAGAATGAATAATTTTAAGGATTAGCAATCAAGCTGTCTGAGTGAATTTGACTTTTTAGACAATCTATAATTCATGATAAAATTATTATACTTAATTACACTTAAAGTTTGCTTAAAATATACCGTATAAATAATATTATATCATAATATATTAATTTTTTGTGAATATTATGATTAGAGTTGACTTTGAATATAAAAAGTGTTATACTATATATGAACATATATTCATATATAAAGGGTGATAATATGAAAGACAAAATAGAGATCTGTCAAACTATTGAAATTCATAACGATATTATAAAAAAGGTTAGAAAAAATACTCCAGATGATGATAATTTAAACAAATTAGCAGATTTTTTCAAAATAGTTGGTGATAGAACAAGAATTAAAATTTTATATGCATTACTTCAAGCTGGTGAAATGTGTGTATGCGATTTATCTGCAGTGCTTGAAAAATCTCAATCTGCTATTTCACATCAACTTCGTGTTTTGCGACAAGCAAATCTTGTGAAATATAGAAAAGAAGGCAAAGTTGTATATTATTCTTTAAATGATGAACATGTGAAATTAATTCTCGATGTTGGTTATTCGCATGTTAATGAAGAATAATTTTTCTTTGTTTTTAAAATATGAATATTTATTCATATATTCATAATAGATAAAAGAAAGGAGCGTTTTTATGGAAAAAAAAGAACTTATTTTAGAAGGATTAGATTGCGCCAGTTGTGCAGCAAAAATTGAGGAAAATGTAAAAAAAATAAAAGATGTTGACGGCGTTACTGTAAATTTTATTACCAAAACTTTAACTGTAGAAGTTAAAGATGAAAATAAGATTGAAGAAATAAAAAAATTAGTAAAAAAAATCGAACCAGAAGTTGAAGTTATCGAAAAAGAAAACAATCAACATGATCATGAACATAGTCATAACCACAGTCATAATGGAGAATTTAATAGAAAATTAGAAACTATAAGATTATTTTCTGCTCTTGGAATTTTTATAACTGCACTAATAATAAAAGAACCATTTTATTTAAAAGTTGCTCTGTATATTGCCGCTTATTTGATTTCAGGTGGAAAAGTTTTAATTCGTTCTTTTAAAAATATAATGAGAGGTAATGTTTTTGATGAAAATTTTTTAATGAGTGTTGCAACTCTCGGAGCAATTGCAATTGGTGAATATCCTGAAGCAGTTGGTGTAATGGTATTTTTTGAAATTGGTGAGTTATTACAAGATTTAGCTGTTGATAATTCAAAAAGATCTATTAAAGCCCTTCTTGACATACGACCAGATTATGCGAACTTGTTAAAAAATGGTCAAGAGGTTCGTGTTTCTCCTCAAGATGTAAAAAAAGGCGATTTAATTATAGTAAAACCTGGTGAAAGAATTCCTTTAGATGGCGTCATAGTTAAAGGAAATTCCATGGCAGATACTTCTGCATTAACAGGAGAATCCGTTCCAAGAAGCATTAAAGAAAATGATGAAGTTATGAGTGGATTTATTAATCTTAATGGATTAATTACAATAAAAGTTGAAAAAGAATATGATGAATCTACTATATCGAAAATATTGGATATGGTTGAAAATGCTGCTGCAAAAAAGGCGAAAACTGAAAAACTTATTACCAAATTTGCAAAATATTATACACCAGTAGTTGTATTTTTAGCCATTGCTTTAGCAACATTACCTCCACTGTTAACAGGAGCACCATTTAATGAATGGATTTATAGAGCTCTAATATTTCTCGTAATTTCATGTCCTTGTGGACTTGTTGTTTCAATACCTCTTGGATACTTTGCTGGTGTCGGAGGCTTATCAAAACATGGTGTTTTAGTTAAGGGCGGTAATTATCTTGAGGTATTGAAAAATTTAAATACTATTATTTTCGATAAAACCGGCACACTCACTGAAGGTGTTTTTGAAGTAGTTGAAATAAAAACATTTAACGGTATAAACGAAGATGAAATGCTTGAAATTGCTGCTTATGCAGAAGAACATTCAAATCATCCAATTGCCGAATCAATAAAGAAAAAATATGGAAAAGATTTTAATAAAGATTTAATCGAAAATTATGAGGAAATTTCTGGTTATGGTATTAATGCAAAAATTAAAGGAAAAAGAGTTCTTGTTGGTAATAAAAAATTAATGGATAAATTTAACATAAAAGTCCCTGATATTAATTTTAATGGAACTATAGTATTTGTTGCTGTTGATGATGTATTTGCTGGATATATTGGCATTTCTGATAGGATAAAACAAGGAGTTCCTGAAACAATTAAAAAACTGAAAAAATTAGGCGTTAAGAAAACTGTAATGCTTACTGGGGATAGTGAAAGGGTTGCAAAAGAAGTTGCAAAAGAAACTGGAATTGATGAATATTATGCTGAACTATTGCCAGGAGACAAAGTCAAATTCTTTGAAAAATATAAAAAGGGTATTTCAACCGCATTTGTTGGTGACGGAATTAATGATGCACCTGTTTTAACGAGAGCAGATGTTGGAATTGCAATGGGTGGTCTTGGATCTGATGCAGCAATTGAAGCAGCAGATGTTGTAATCATGGATGATGATATATCAAAGCTCATAGATTCAATAGAAATTTCAAGAAAAACTTTAAAAATAACATGGGAAAACATAATAATAGTATTGGGTGTAAAGGTATTCTTTTTATTTCTTGGAGCATTGGGATTAACAGACATGTGGGGTGCAGTATTCGCTGATGTTGGGGTTACATTAATTGCCATATTTAACTCATTGAGAATATTAAAAAAAAGAAGGTAATTTAAGGTGTTTTTAAGTTTTTTACTGTATAATAAAAATAAATAGTTTATTTTCAGGAGGACTTAACTGTGAAAAAAATATTCTTTTTGGTTTTAGGTATTGTAATATTAAATGGTTATATATATACTCAAAAATTTATAATTCCAGTTGAAAATTCCTATATAACTTCATCATTTGGCGAATATAGAGACACTGGAAATAAACCACATTTTCATACAGGTATTGATTTTTCTTCTTATTCAAGAATTGGATATCCAGTAAAAACTATTGATGATGGATACGTATATAAAATATGGTTAAACGATAAAATCTATGGCAATACAATATTTATTTATCATCCTGATTACAAAATATTGAGTGTTTATGCACATTTGAGTTCTTTCAATAGTCTTGTCAATAGCATTGCAGATTCTGTAACAAAAGAATTCGGAAATGCTTTTGCAGAAGTGAAATTTCCAGAAAATGAAGTTTTTGTATCAAAAGGCGATATTATCGCTTATTCTGGTAAAACAGGAGAAGCTAATGTTCCAAATGTTCATTTTGAAATACGAGAAGTTAAAAAAATCGGGAATAAAAATATTGAAATAATAAAAGACGCCCTTGAATTTGTAAACTATAAAGAAACAAGAAAAATTAATTTGAAAGCTTTAAAAATTAGAAGTAATGGAAAAATTTTTGTTTTAGATAATGAAAATAATATAACTATTCCATTCGATAGCATACCAAAACTTGAAGTAAACATTTATGAAATGCTTGGTAAAAACACGCGAATAATACCAAAAATTATTACACTAAAAGTGAACAGAGAATTAGTATATCAAATAACTTTTGATAGCATAAAATTAAACGAAATGTATTCACCCAATGTGGTCTTTGGATATGGTTCAACATTATATAATTATTGGATAAAATTATATTCAACTACCGAAATAACCCCCATAAAAATAAATAGATGGAATGAAATAAAAATGAAAGATGAAAATATAGCTGAATTAATTTTGGAAGATATTTGGGGAAACATAAAAGTTTATAAAATCATTTTAAAAAAAAGATAAAAAATATAGCTGGAATGTCCAGCTATATTTTTTTTATTAATTCTTCAACTGTATCTTCAGATATAACTTCACCATCTTTTTTTACAAATACCTTAGAATGACAAATTGCACATTCATCAAGGCAATTTTCAATAGAATATTCTATATTTTTCTTTTCAAGATACTCTACAACCTTTTCTACGCCATTATTATTTTTACAAAACTGTAACACCTTTACACCTCCCCTCATATATAGGGTTTCAAAATAATTATAATAAATATTTTTAAATTTACTTTTAAAAATAAATTACAAAACGCCCTGATTTCCAGGGCGTTTTGTAAAAACTAATTTATTTTTCTAATTTTAAAAGTTTTGCGTTTATTGCAACAATAACTGTACTTAATGACATAAATACTGCTCCAAGTGCTGGACTTAAAAGAATACCCCAATTATATAAAACTCCTGCAGCTAATGGAATAGCAACGGCGTTATATCCTGTTGCCCATAATAAATTTTCGATCATCTTTTTGTAAGTATTTTTTGCTAAGCCAATAATTGCAACAACATCTCTAGGATCGCTTCTAACAAGAACTATATCAGCTGATTCTACAGCTACATCTGTTCCAGCTCCTATAGCAATTCCAACATCAGCTTGTACTAAAGCTGGTGCATCATTTACACCATCTCCCGTCATTGCTACAACTAAATTTCTTGCTTGAATTTCCTTTATCTTTTGAGATTTCTCATGAGGTAAAACTTCGGCAAAATATTCATCAAGTCCTAACTCATCAGCAACCCATTTTGCAACTTGTTTGTTATCTCCTGTAAGCATCATACATTTTATTCCCATTTCTTTTAATTTTGCAATCGCTTCTTTGGATTCTGGTCTTATTATATCAGCAAGTGCAATTGCTCCTTTTAATTCTGAATTGATTAATACATATACAACTGTTTTTCCAGCTGAATGTAATTCATCAATTTTCTTATTTTCAATTTTTATATTATTTTCTCTTAAATACCCTGGACTAACAACCATAACATGTTTTCCTTCAACCTTTCCTTCAGCACCTTTTCCAGGTATTGCTTTAAAATTATCTACTTTCATACGATTTTTCGCTGCATTAGCTATAGCTTTAGCAATTGGATGTTCAGAATGTAATTCGATCGAAGCTGCATAATTTAAAATATCTTCTTCTGTCATATCATTTGAAAGTTTAATAATATCAGTTACACCAAATTTCCCCATTGTTAGTGTTCCTGTTTTATCAAAAACAATTGCTTGAATGTTTCGTGCTCTTTCAAAGGCTACACGATCTCTAATAAGTAATCCGTTTTTCGCAGAAATTGCTGTTGATACTGCAACAACAAGTGGAACAGCAAGACCAAGTGCATGAGGACATGTAATAACCATAACTGTAACTGTTCTTTCAAGAGCAAAAACAAAACTCTTTCCAACTACCCATGTCCATATAAAGAAAGTTAAAGCTCCTCCAGATAATGCTATACCTGTTAGCCATACAGCTGCACGATTAGCTAAATCCTGTGTTTTCGACTTACTTTCTTGAGCTTCTTTTACCAGTTCTATAACTTGAGAAAGATATGAGTCTTTCCCTGTATTCTTAACCTTAACTTTTAAGGATCCTTCACCATTAATAGAACCACCAATAACAAGATCATTTTTCTTTTTAGTTACAGGTTTACTTTCACCTGTAAGCATAGATTCATTTAAAGAACTTTCTCCTTCAATTATAATACCATCTGCTGGCACTTTTTCTCCTGGTTTTACAACAACAATATCTCCGGTTTTTAATTCTTCAAGTGGTATATCTATTAAAGAACCATCTGGCATAAGTTTATGAGCATCGGAAGGCATCAATTTTGCAAGTTCCTCTAGCGCTCTTGATGCACCCATTACCGATTTCATTTCAATCCAATGTCCAAGTAACATAATATCTATTAATGTTGCAAGTTCCCAAAAAAATATTTCTCCTTCTAGTCCAAATACAACTGTACTACTATAAATATATGCAGTACTTATAGCTACAGCTATTAAAGTCATCATTCCTGGCCTTTTTGCTTTTAATTCTTCAAAAAAACCTTTTAAAAATGGATAGCCACCATAAAAATATATTATTGTTGATATTCCAAAAAGAACATATAAATCCCCTGAAAAACGCAAAGTATCAGAAAGTCCAAATAGTTTTTGAACTAATGGTGATAATGCTAAAACTGGTATTGTTAGAATCAAAGAAATCCAAAAACGTTTTCTAAAATCAGCAACCATATGTTCATGATGACTGTGATGATCATGACCGGAGTGCTCATGATGTTCGTGTTTTCTTTCATCCATTTTCATCCCCTCCTTTAGTAATAGATGTTTTTTCGAAAGAAAAAGTTATATTTTCCACTATTTTAATTATACTATTTTTATCCAATTTTTTCAAATAAATTTAATTATTTAAAAATAGATTTTTTAAATAATTGAATAAAAATCGGTAAAACAGTCAAAGAAATAATTAGGCAAAATAATATACCAAAAAATAATAAAAATCCCATTTGAGATACTAAAGGATCTTTAACAAAATATAATGAACCAAAACCTACCATACTTGTTATTGATGTAATTATAACAGCCTTACCTGATTGTTTTAGCATTTTATTTATACTTCTATTCGCAATATAACTATGAATCATATGTATACCATCATCTATTCCTATTCCTAATATTAATGGAATTACAACTATATTTGCAATATTAAATTTTATATTAAATAACAACATAAAATTTATAAGCCATAATGTTCCAAGTACTACTGGAGTCAAAGTTAATAACGTTATTTTTAATTTTCTAAAATAGAATAAAACAATAAAAAATATTAAAATAAAAACAAGAAAAGAACTTCTATATAAATCATCTCTAATGTAATCAATTAATTTTATCCATACAAATGTAGTACCAGTAGAATTTTCATTAATTTTTCTAAGTACATTTGCTACTTTTTTCATATTTTGTTCATCCCAAAAACCTTCTTTTATAAATACAAAGGTTGCAATATTATTATTTTTATCAAGATATTTATCTTTTATATAGTTCGGAAGTCTTTCTATTGAAATCTCTCCATATTTTGATGCATTTTCTATGCTTTTTATTATAAAAGAAAAGTATTTTTTTATTTTTAATTGAATTTCTTGTTGCTCTTTTTTGTTTAATTTATTTAAATCTTCCAAAATTGTTTTAAATTCTAAAGATTTTATTTTTCCAAAAATTTTATCATTTTTTATTTGATTTAAAGCTAACATTGTTATTAATTTAAGTGAAACATTTGCTATTTTTGGTTTTTTTTCAGATAAATACTTTTTATTTAACTCTTTTAATATTAAACTCTTTTTAGATTGATTTTCTGGTATTAATAATGTCAAAGAATCAATTTCAGAATATATATTAGTTTTTTTCAATTTATTATATTGTTCTCTACTTTCTTTTATATTTTTTGCTATTAAAATATTATATTCAAAAGATGTATTAAACTCTTTTTTTAATAAATTTTCTAATCTTACAGAAGGCAAGTCAGGAAGCAAATCAAAAGCGTTATAATTAAATTCAATATTACTTTTAAATAAAAAAGGAATAAATATTATTGAAAAAATTATTACTATAATAATATATTTGTTCTTTAAAAGGATTTTTTCAAAATGTTTACTTAAAATTTCTTCTTTTAATATAATTGATTGTTTAGGATTTGAATAAGAGATAATTGAAGGCAAAAGAAATGTAATCGATAAAAGAGACATTAAAATACCAGTTCCTGCTATAAAACCTAATTCATATAATCCTTTAAACTTTGAAAACATCAAAATATAAAATGAAGCTGCCGTTGTAATTGCTCCAGCAAAAATACCTGATAATGTGTGTTTAAATACTTCTTCTAAACTATCAATTACATTTTTTCCTAAATTTATTTCATAATAAAATTTTGTCAAAAAATGTAATGAAAAATCCACACCAAGTCCTAATAATAATATGGCAAAAATACTTGTAACAATATTTAATCTCCCTATTACTAAATAATTTATACCTAATGTCCATATAATAGCAACTATAATAGGAACTACAATATAAACAGCAGATGAAATACGTTTAAAAGAGAATATAAATAAAATTATCAAAAATAACAATACAAAAATTGATATTATCGTAATTTTCTCGTTTAAATTTTTTTGTTGTTCTGCCATAATTACAGGCATACCTGTAATTCCAATATTTAAATCAGAATATTTTTTTAAAACTGGATCTATATTTTTTCTTACCTCAGATACCATTTTTTCAAAAAACAACATATCATGATTAGCATTTGTTGGTCTTAAAAATATAAGTAATGTTGTTTTTGAACTATTATAATAATATTTCATATTAAACATTTTAAAAGATGGATCTTTAATTTTTTCTATTAATTCATTTATAATAGTTATTTCTTTTTCTGTTATATTTTTTTTTGTACTCAAATATAATAACATTTTAGAAATATTATTTTCTTCTTGAGATAATTTTAATAAATCTATATTATTTTCTATTAAATAAACTGCTTTTTCAAACATATCATCATTTAAATATAATAAAATATTCTCTTCTATAAAATCTATTGGATACTTATAATCAATGTATTTTACATATTTATTTAATTTTTTCAGTGTTTTTGCAATTTCTTCTGCTGCATTTTCCATTAATGTATTATTATTACCTTTTATGAAAATAATCATATTATCAAATCCACCAAAATTTTTTGAGGTATTATTAAATTTAACAATTTCCGGATCATCTTTAGGTAATAATGTATATGTTCCCATATCTATAATTGTTTTTGATGCAAAAAATGTGAAAAAAATCGTTATAAAAATAGATATTAATATTATCCAGACTCTGTATTTTATAATAAATCTAAATATTTTTTTATTTATCATATTTGACTCTCCTTTTAAGTTTTTCACACATCATACAAAAAATAATTTCATATTAATAATATGAAAAATCGCAAGGTTCTCTTAAATTTTCATTTTTAGCATGAATTGTCTGAACGAGGTTGATTTTTTGACACCACGTCATAATGCTAAAAAAGCACACCCTTAACAGAACCGTTAAGGGATGTGCTTTAAAATTTTATTTATTTTCCATATCCATTTTTTTATCATTATTATTATCTTCATCTTTTGATTGTTCGTTATATTGATAATAATTATTTGGGTAATTCATCATATTTTCATATTCATTTTCATTCATCATATCTGAATATCCATATTCGCCCATCATCATATTCATCATACCTGGATAACCATATCCACCCATCATATTATATCCATTAGGAATTTGTCCATATCCACTCATCATCATATTCATCATACCCGGATAACCATATCCACCCATCATTCCATAAGCAAAATTCTCCGGTATTATATATATTTTATTGTCAATTTCTACTGATGTTACAATTAATTCTTCAATTTTTGAAAAACTGTATAAAACTACTGCTTTAACTTTAATTTCTTTTCCTTCAACTATTGGCAAATCATTATAAAACATATACATATTGTCTAATCTTAATACGTAATAGGTTCCTTTATCATCTTCAGCTAATGCCACCGGCATTTGTTCGTTTAATTCAACAACTTTCAAATCCAAATTTACTGAAATTATTGATTCATTATTTTCATTTACTGTTCCTAAATTTTCACCATGAGCAAACATTAATGATAAACTCAAAATTAAAACAATTCCCATTAAAAATTTATTTTTCATTGTTTCACCTCCCTATTCGATAAGTTTCTTTTTTCTCATATACTCTTCTTCTGTTATTTCTCCATTTACAAATTTTTCATTCAAAATTCTCAATAAATCTTCATTGTTTGTTTTTACATTTGATTTTTTCGAATTGTTAGGCTTAACTAAATTTTTAAATAAAAAATACACTATTATTATCAATAGAATCATAAAACCAAAACCTATTAATGATCCTATAATGCCACCATATCCATAAAAGCCACTCCAACCCCAACAAGGCATAATTTTCACCTCCTAATTAAAATATGTTATATCTCAATCCTATTATCCAATCAAATTTAAAAGTATTATTTATAATATTTCCGACATTATCTTTTATTCCAACTTCTATAATATATTTATTATCAAAAGCTATCCCGCTACTTAATACAACATCTATTTTTTCATAATCTGTGATATCTTTTATTTTATTTTCTATTGCTATTCTAAACGGAATATATATTGTATTTTCCTTATTATTTTCTTTAATTATTCTTTTATAAAACATCATATGCATCATGGGGAAAATAAATAAATTATTTGTTTTAAATCCTGTATTAACTATATCAATTCCAACTTTTATATCATCTAAATTAATATTTTTATTTGGATATATTAAAATTTCACTAAAATCTTTTTTATAATAGTTATCTATAGCTAAAGGAATATTTGTATATAAAGAAAAAATATTTATTCTACCATATATATCAAAATAACTTTTTGTTTCATCATTTAAATATGTTTTATTGATGGTTTCAATAGAAAAATCTATTATATTACTAAACGATACTATTACAACACTCAAAATGGTAAACATTAATATTATTTTTTTCATAAAAACACCTCACATTATTTAACAGCATCTTATCTATTAAGTAAAATCTTTTTCTTTCTTAAATATTCTTCTTCTGTTATTTCCCCATTTACAAATTTTTCATCCAAAATATCTAAAGCCCTACTACTTCCTTTATATGTTTCTTCTAACATTGGTTGTCTAGATTCGTTTATTGGGCGTTCTTTATGATGTTCATGATGTTCATGATATCCTCGATTGTGATGTGAATTATGAAAAAAACCTCTCCCAAAACCTCCGCATGACATAATTTCACCTCCTAAAGCTGAAAATTATTATATATTTGTAATTTTTCGATAATTTCTGGAATATATTTTGTTTTTGCAATATTTTTATCATATATATGTATAAAATAATACGATATAACCATACCACTTAAGCCACTAAAAAAAGAGATAATTTCATTCAATCCCATAACAAATAGTACAATTGTTAATACTATCATTATCAGTAATGGAATACCATACATAACGAATGCAGCTTGTGATTCAAGAGAATCTTCTTTTTTTATGTAGACAAAATCATTTCTATTTAAGTTCAAATTTGATTTGTTAATAGCTCTAATTTTTCTGTTAGGATCACCTGTTAAATTACATGAACCTTTTATAACACAAGAACTGCAATTTGCGGCTTCTAAAGCTTGAACATAAATATATTCATCACCAATATCTACAACTTTCATCAATTCTTTCATAGAAATCACCTCAGATATTCCCAAAAAACTTTATTCAATAAGTTTCTTTTTTCTTAAATATTCTTCTTCTGTTATTTCTCCATTTACAAATTTTTCATTTAATATTCTTAAAGCATCTTCCTTTGCACTATTTTTACTCTGTGTTTCTGTTAAATTTTTTACTGCATCTGGGTTTTTCATTATATACCATATTATTAATATAATTAAAAGAAATCCAAAAAACATCATAATTTCTCACCTCACTTTAAATTTTTTAATATTAATTCTTTTTTTCTAATATACTCTTCCTCAGAAATTTCACCTTTAACTAATTTTTCATTTAAAATTTTTAATATATCTTCGTCTTCTCTTCTTATAATATTATTTTTAAAAGTAAAATTATTATTTGTAAAAATTTTTTTTAGGATAAAATATGCAACAACAAGCAGAAGTATTAAAAATATAAAACTTATAAATGAACCTATTATTCCATATCCATATCCGTAAGGTCTGAAACCAGACCAACCCCAACCATGCATCATAATTTCACCTCTTTTTATAAGCTATTAATAGCTCTTTTCAATGATTCTTCTATTTCTTTTGCAATTTCATATACCGCATCATTCTCCGTTGAACTCATTGCAATTGTAGGTTTTATTGCTGCGACTACTGTTTTTTCACCTTTTTCATAAACAATAACGTTACAGGGTAAAAAAAGACCCACATTTTCTTCTGCTAATATAGCTTTGTGTGCATTTTTAGGGTTACATGCTCCCAAAATAGTATACTTTTTAAAATCAATACCTAACTTTGCCTTAAATTTTTCATCAAGATCAATTCTCATTAAAATCCCAAAACCTTCCTTTTGTAGTTCAGCATTAAGTTTGATAATGGCTTCTTCAAATTCATATTCTGTTTCTTTTAAAATTCCATATTTCATATTTACTCCTCCTTTTTTGTTTTTTCACACCCCTGTATGGGTGGGACACTTGTAGTATAACACGTCAACCTTAAAAAAACCTTAGAAATTATTCATTTTCTGCTATTAATTTTTCTATATAATTAATTTCTTCAACTACTTCATTTAATTTATTCACTACAACTTTTACATTTAATCCTTTATCTTTACAGCTGTCTTTTAAGCTGCTCATTTTTGCACAACAAATATCAAACCCAAAATTTTTTAATGCATCAAATAATTTATTATCCATATCCATAATTTCTTTTAAGCTCATATTTTCATTTATTTCTGGTAACATACTATCCTCTCCTTTCATTTTTTCATAAGTTCTCTTGAGAATTCTATTTCTCTTTCTATAATATAATCCACATTATCTATTGTTTCTAAAATACTTTCATATTTAATTTCACATAAAACATAATTATCTTTCTTTGTTTTTTTTATTAATCCGGCATCTTCTAAAACTTTTAAATGCTGCGAAATATTAGATTGAGAAAGATTTAATTCCTCTATTATTTTAGATACATTACATCTTTTTTTATGTATAATGTCTATTATTTTCAATCTTACAGGATTTGATAATGCTTTAAAAATATTAGAAATTAATATATATTTATCCAAATCACATCACTCCAAAAATTCTATATTGTTTTATTTATATAATTCATAATTTCTTCCAGTTCGATAATTTTTACATTTACTTCCTCAGAATTATTTGAATATGCAGCATTTTTGACGCAACTTTCAAGATGAGAGTTCAATATTTGTGCATTTGCTTTTTTTAATAAAGCTATTGAAGCTAAAATTTGTCTTGAAATATCTATACAATATCTTTCATCTTCAACCATTTTAATTACTGCTTCAACCTGACCTTTTGCCGTTTTTAGAATATTTAAATCCTTTTTATTATGCATTTTTATTCACCTCATTTTTTGTTAATATAAGGAGAGATTACTCTCTCCTTATAATTAATGGCAGCAATTACCAGAATGTCCTTCTTTTTTATTATGATGTCCATGATGATGCTTTTCGTGTTGATGATGTTTATGTTCCATATGATGTTCTTCATCATCATTTTCTTTAATTTCTTTTACTTCATAACCCGCTTCATCTACAGCTTCCTTAATCAAATTATCATCTAAATTTTCTCCTTCTATAATTGCTTTTCCAATTTCAACTGATAAAATTTTTACTCCTTCTAATTTTTCTAATTCTTTTTTTACATGCATAACACAATGATCACAAGTCATACCTTCAATAATAATCACTTTTTTCATAATTTCTCCTCCTTTTTTAATTTTTAGGTTTAAATGTTTTTAATCTTAAAGCATTTAGTAAAACAGAAACAGAACTAAATGACATAGCAGCTGCAGCAATCATAGGACTTAGCAACGGACCTCCAAATACATGCAATAACCCTGCTGCTATAGGAATACCTGCGGTATTGTAACCAAAAGCCCAGAAAAGATTCTCTTTTATATTTCTAATTGTAGCTTTACTTAATTGGATTGCTGTAACTACATCTTCAAGGTCACTTTTCATAAGAATTATATCTGCTGATTCCATTGCAACATCTGTACCTGAACCTATCGCTATACCAACATCTGCTTGAGCTAACGCTGGTGCATCATTTATTCCATCTCCAACCATAGCAACAATATCTCCGTTTTGCTGAAGTTTTTTAACCTCATTAGCTTTATCTTGCGGAAGAACTTCTGCTAATACAATATCTATACCTACTTGTCTTGCTATTGCTTCTGCTGTTTTTCTATTATCTCCTGTAATCATTGCAACTTTAATTCCCATTTTATGTAATTTCTCTATCGCACTTGCACTTGATGGTTTAACTGTATCCGCAACAGCTATTATTCCTTCAAGAATTCCATTTATTGCTATAAACATTGGAGTTTTTCCTTCGTGTGCCAACTTATTTGCTTCTTCATTTAATGAAATTTCAATATTTTTATCTTTCATAAGTTTTAAATTACCTAAATAAATATTCATTTTATCAATTTCTACTTCAATACCATGTCCTGGAATTGCCATAAATTTATTAATTTTCTTTAATTTTAAATTCTTTTCTTCTGCTGCTTTTACTATAGCCTCTCCTAACGGATGTTCTGATCCTTTTTCTGCTGAAGCTGCTATACTTAATAATTCATCTTTTGAATAATTTCCTTTTGTGTAAATATCTGTAACCTTAGGCTTCCCTTCAGTTATTGTACCTGTTTTATCAAAAACAATTGTTTTTATTTTATGTGTTGTTTCTAATGGTTCTCCACCTTTTATTAAAACTCCATATTCAGCGCCTTTACCAGTACCAACCATTATTGCTGTTGGAGTTGCCAAACCCAAAGCACATGGACATGCAATAACTAAAACTGCTATAAATATTGTTAAAGCAAATATTCCACCTGCACCTGCCAAATACCATGCTATAGCTGCTAATATTGCTATTGCTATAACTATTGGTACAAAATAACCTGAAATAACATCCGCTAATTTTGCTATTGGTGCTTTTGAACCCTGAGCCTCTTCAACCAATTTAATTATTTGAGCTAAAGCTGTATCTTTACCAACTTTTGTGGCTTTAAATTTTATATTGCCATTTTTATTTATAGATCCACCTATAACTTTATCTCCTATATTTTTTTCAACTGGAATACTTTCACCTGTTAGCATTGATTCATCAACTGATGTATGTCCTTCAATAATAACACCATCAACAGGTATCTTTTCTCCAGGTTTTACAATAACAATATCTCCAACTTCCACTTCATCTACAGGAATTTCCAATTCTTTTCCATCTTGTTGTATTAATGCTGTTTTTGGTTGTAATCCCATTAGTTTTTTTATAGCTTCAGATGTTTTTCCTTTTGTAACACTCTCGAGATATTTACCTAAAAGAATTAAAGTTATAATAACCCCTGCTGTTTCAAAATACAAATCATTTGCATATTGATTATTACCAAAATAAATTTGAATAGTTCCAAATAATCCATAAATTATTGCTGCTGAAGTACCTATTGCTATTAATGAATCCATATTTGGACTTAACTTATATAAATTTCTAAATCCTATTGTATAAAATTTATAACCAGCAATTGCAATTGGGATAACCAATAATAATTGAATAAGCGCAAAATTAAATGGATTTACTTCTGGATTTACAAATTCTGGTAAGTTTGCACCTAACAAGTGTCCCATTGAAATATATAATAACGGTATTGAAAAAATAGCTGAAACTACAAATTTTCTCCATAATGTTTTGATTTCTTTTTGACGCCTTTCTTTTTCAAAATCCACACTATCTTTTGAATCAACTTCAAGTGGTTTGTATCCTGCATTTTCTATTGCTTTTTTTATTTTTGATAATCTCGTAATAGTTGGATTATAAGAAACTATAGCTTTTTCTGTAGCAAAATTAACATTTACAGAAACAATTCCTTCAATTTTATTAATTTCTTTTGTTATCGCATTTGCACAAGATGAACATGTCATACCTTCAATTGGAATTGTAACAGTCTTATAATCTACTGGAGATTCAACATCATAACCTACATCTTTTACTACTTCTTTAATTACTTCTTCGTTAATTTTTTCAGGATCAAATTTCAAAGTTAGTTTTTCCGTAGCAAAATTAACACTAACTTTTTCAATACCCTCTAATTTTCCTAATTTCTTTTCGATTGTTCGAGCACATGAAGTACACGTCATGCCGATTACATTAAGTTCTTTTTCAACAGCTTTATTATTTTTTTCTAAAACTTCGTTATCTATCATATGAACTCCTCCTTTTTCTTTACCCCTATGGTGGGGGGTGGGTTACAACTATAGTATATCCCTTAAATATTACAAATCAATACATTATTATGTTTTTTGTGTTAATTAAAAATAAAAATAAGATTAATAATATTATTTTTTATTATAGTTGTTGACATTTTCATACTGTAATAGTATAATATTACAGAGGTGATATAAATGTGGTTTTCTATAGATTTTCATTCGCATACTCCTGTATATAAACAAATAAAAAGTAAAATAAAAGAAAAAATTCTAAATAACGAATTAAAAAAAGAGATGTTTATTCCTTCGATTAGAGTATTAGCAAAAGATTTAGGTGTAAATTTAAATACTGTTGCAAGAGCTTATAGAGAATTAGAGAATGAAAATGTAATTAAATCTATACGAGGTTCTGGGTATATTGTTATAGGGGTAAATGAAAAAGATTTTATTAATAATAAAATTGAAGAATTTAAAAAAGCAGTTATTTCATGCAAAAGTGCAAATATTAAAAAAGAAGATCTATTTGAAATTATAGAAGATTTATTTGGAGGTGAATAGAGTGATCTTAAATATTGATGGATTAACAAAAAAATATGGAAATTTAATTGCAGTAAACAATATTTCTTTTGAAATAAGTCGTGGAGAAATATTTGGACTATTAGGTCCAAATGGTGCTGGAAAAACTACAACTTTAAAATGTATATTAGGTCTAAGAAAACAGAATAATGGTCAAATTCAAATTAATGGAACAATTGCTTATTTGCCAGAAAAAAAGCAATTATATAAAAGTTTAACAGTTGAAAAAATGATTGAGATTACTAATTTTTTGACAAAAGATTTTTCAATAAAAAAAGCATATGAATTATTAAATGACTTTAAAATAGATAAAAAAATTAAGATTTCAAATTTATCTTATGGAATGCTTACACAAATATATATTATACTTACTTTTTCACAAAATGCAGATATATATATTTTAGATGAACCAACATGGGGACTTGATCCTTTAATGAGAAATAAAGTTTTAGATTTAATGAGAGAAGTTACATACAACGGAAAAAGTGTATTATATACCAGTCACATACTTTCTGAGGTCGAAAAAATTGCAGATAGAATTACTATTATGTCTAAAGGACAAATATTAGAAATTGACTATCTTGATAATATAAAAAATAAATATACTGCCATATCACTTCCTAAAGAAGAAAAAACAAAAGGGTATTTATGGAAAAGTTTAGAAAAAGAAAATGTATGGATTGTTAAAAACAACAAAGGAGAACATATAACTATAGATGATATCTTCGAAGCTATTGTGAAGGGGGAATGGTAATGAAAAAAGAGTTTTATGAAATGAGAGTACGTTTTTTAATCTTATTTATAATAACAATAATCTTATTTTTTTCTATAGCTCCATTTCAAAAAATATATGTAAATATGATTGAAGAGAATATAACAGTTATAAAACCATATGCAGAAAAATTTGGTATAGCAAATATGATTGAAAATTTAAATGATTGGAATTATTATATTTATACTCAATGGTTTGGAAAAAACTTTGGACAAATGTTACCGATTTTTGCTATTATTGCAGCATTTCCATTATTTTCACGAGAATTTGAAAATGGAACAATGGAATATTTGATGGTAAGAAAATCAAGAGATTATATATTTTTATCAAAAGTATATAGTGGTTTGGTTTTATTGTTTCTGCTTATTATTTTTGGAAGTTTATTACCTGTTATATATTCTAATTTATTTAATAAAGATTTTAATTCTGTCATAGCGTATAAATTTATGATTCATGGATTATTTGGTGTATTATTCTGGTATGATATAACTGTATTTTTTTCTATATTCTTTAATGATCAGGTTAAACCCATTCTTTCATCTATAGGTTTATTAGCTATTACAACAGCATTGGGATTCATAAAACCTTTAAACTTTCTAAATACTTATATCTATATTCTTGGTAATAATATTTTAAAATACGGAAAAATTGATTGGACTTATAGTATATACCTTTTTGTTTTAGGAGAAATTATCGCTTCTTTAGCATATTACACTTTTAAAAACAAAGAAATCTGAGGAGGGATGGTATGAAAAAGCTATTTGCTTTAATTTTGTTATTTGTTTTTTCAGTAATTATTTTTTCTGAAAACTTTGAAAATACTGCTATTGAATATCTTAAATATCTATATTCTAAAAATTTTGATGAAGCCGTTAAACTGAGTACAAATATTATGAAATCACAATTACCCGAAAAAAAATTAAAAGAAATATGGAACACAATAGAAAAAACATATGGAAGATTTCAAAGTATAGAGAAAATAGATTTTATAAAAAAAGGTGAATATGAAGTATATGTTTTTACATCTAATTTTGAAAAAAATAAATTGGCAATTGTAATAAGTGTTGATAAAAATGGTAAAATTGCTGGATTATTTTTTAATCAAGCTCAAAATGATAACTATAAAATTCCTCAATACGCTAATTTATCAAATTTCAAAGAAAAAGATATAACAATTGGAAAAGAATGGAAATTAAATGGGAAACTAACAATTCCAAATGGAAAAGGCCCTTTTCCTGCTGTAGTATTAATACATGGTTCTGGACCAAATGATATGGATGAAAGTTTTGGACCAAACAAAATATTTAAAGATTTAGCATATGGATTGTCAAGTAATGATATTATAGTTTTAA
The DNA here is from genome assembly GCF_001021175.1 of Marinitoga sp. 1155. Lineage (NCBI taxonomy): Bacteria > Thermotogati > Thermotogota > Thermotogae > Petrotogales > Petrotogaceae > Marinitoga > Marinitoga sp. 1155. The sequence goes on from NZ_AZAX01000026.1 coordinate 19,695, forward strand.
GATATGATAAAAGAACAAAAATTTACGGAAATACGATGAATAAAATAACTGTTAATGATGAGGTTTTTGAAGATGTAAAATTTGCTATAGATTATTTATCCGAATTAGATTATGTTAAAAAAATATATATTCTCGGACATAGTTTAGGAGGATATTTATCTCCATATATAGCAAAAAAAGAGAATAGAATTTCTGGTATTATTCTTATGGCTGCACCTGGAAGGAATCTTGAAGTTTTAACAATAAGCCAATTAAAATATTTAAAAAATTTTGAACCTAAAGATAACAAAAAAGCATATGATGTATTAATAGAAAATTTGAATAAATTAAAAGAGAATAAATTAAACGATAATGTAAATATTCTTGGTGCTCCTGTTTATTACTATAAGGAATTAAGATTGTATAATCCTATCAAACATTTATCAAATTTAAATGTACCAATTCTTATTCTTCAAGGAAAAAGGGATTATCAAGTTACTGAAAAAGATTATGAGATTTTAAAAAAATATGCAAAAAATTATGATGCATATTTATATAATAATCTCAATCATTTTTTTATTGCAGGAAATGGAAAACCTAATCCATATGAATATTATAAAGAGGGACATGTTGATAAAAAGGTTATTGAAGATATTGTTAAATGGATAAACCAAAACAATTAAAGGAGGTGTTTTTATGATAGTAACAACTGTTGGTTATGTTCCTGGATATGAGTTCAAAGAAGTTTTAGGTATAGTTATAGGTAATACTGTTCATTCAAAACATTTAGGAAGAGATATTGCTGCTGCATTTAAAACATTGGCTGGTGGTGAATTGAAAGGTTATACAGAAATGCTCACAGAAGCAAGGAATATTGCATATGAAAGAATGATCGATGAAGCAGAAAAACTTGGTGCTGACGCTATTATTGGTATGAGATTTTCAAGCTCTGCTGTTATGCAAGGCGCTGCAGAAATGTTGGCTTATGGAACTGCTGTAAAATTAAAGAAAATAGAAGATTAATTTTTTTGATTTATTTAATATTTTAACTTTATTGTTATAAAACAGTAATATCATTTGAATAATGATAGAATTTTGTTCGTAATCATAGATATTTATTTGTAATTATCTTTAATCTTCGTTAATTACTATTTTCTATTTTTTGATTATGTGTTATTATAAAAATTGTATAAAATCATTAAAATTCGAGAGGAGGTTATCACATGTTTATTAGAAGATTAGTTTCATTAAATCTTGTTAGTGGGATAAGTGTGCCTATTTGTGATAACCTTGCTCACATCAATTATTATTGATGATAAAGTAATTATTTGGGCTATGGTTATCACAACCATAGCCCATTTTTCATTTTATTGCTATTTTTGCTAAAAGGGCTATGGTTATCACGCCATAGCCCTATTTTTTTAAGGGAGGAATAAAAGATGGTTTTTTATTTTAATTTTTAAATTCTGACAAACTAAAAACAAAAAATTGTAGGAGGGATTTTATGTCAAATTATGGAAAATATTATAAAAAGAATTACAACAAAAGAATAAAATCATATTATGAAGGTTTTGATGAAATGGAAAATATCAAGGATATTTTGATTGAACTTAAAAGATTTAATTATTAATGGAGGTATTTAAAATGAAAAAGATATTAAAATATGTATTTGATCAAAAAAAATATATTATTATAGCTTCAATAGGTATGATAGGTGGTATTATTGCTGAATTAATTCTTCCTTACTTAAATAAAATTGTTATTGACAACATCATTATAAATAAACAAATAGATTTATTATTTATAACATTAACTGGAATATTTTTTATTACTATATTTCGGGCATTGATGGGATATGTGCAGGAGTTTACATTTGATTATGTTGGATCAAGAATTAGTAAGGCGTTAAAATTTGATTTATTTAAGCATATACAAAAACAACCTTTTAAATATTTTGATAAAACTAATACAGGTGAATTAATGTCTAGGATAGGTGAAGATGTTGATAACATATGGATGGCTTTCGGTTTTGGGATTGGTTTATCCGTTGAATTTTCTTTGTATTTTATTTTAGGTAGTGTTGTATTATTTTATTTAAACTGGAAATTAGCTTTAATTAGTTTAATTTCAGCGCCTTTTATAGCATATTTAGCAACAAAATTAGAAAAAGAAATAGGAAAAGCCTTTGATAAGATTAGTGATCAGGCTGCCGTTATTAATACAACTGCTCAAGAAAATATTTCTGGTGTTAGGCTTGTAAAAGCTTTCGCAAGAGAAAAGTATGAAATTCTTAAGTTTTTAAAATTGAATGATGAAAATTATAATTTGAATATTATGAAATCAAAAATATGGGGAAAATATTTTCCAACAATAGAATTCTTAGGTAATGCAGCTTTGATTTTGGTTGTTACTGTTGGTGGAATGTTTGTTATAAATGAAAAAATATCTTTAGGGACACTAGTCGCCTTTAATGGATATATGTGGATGATTGTATGGCCTATGAGATTAATTGGCTGGCTGTCAAATATATTATCTCAAGCAAATGCTTCAGCAAAAAAGATTGAAAAGATTTTTAATGAAATAGAAGAAGATTTTAAAGGAATCGAATTAGATAGAATCCATGGATCTATCGAATTTAAAAATGTAAGTTTCAAATATGAAAATGAATATGTATTAAAGAATATTAATTTCAAAATTGATGCAGGGAAAACTTTAGCAATTATGGGACCAACGGGTTCTGGAAAAAGTACATTAATTAGTTTAATTTCAAGATTTTATCCAATAGACGAAGGTGAAATTCTTATTGATGGTATAAATGTAAATGATATTTCATTAAATTCTTTAAGAAAAAATATTAGTATTATTTTTCAGGATACATTTTTGTTTTCTGAATCAGTAAAAGAAAACATCAAGTATGGAAAAGAAAATGCAACAGATAAAGAAATTATTAATGTTTGTAAAGAAGCTCAAGCTCATGATTTTATTATGAAATTACCTGAAAAATACGATACCTTAATAGGAGAAAGAGGTCTGGGGTTATCTGGAGGACAAAAACAACGTTTAACCATTGCAAGAGGATTATTAAAAAATGCTCCTATTATTATTTTTGACGATGCAACATCTGCTCTTGACATGGATACAGAATATGAATTGTTGGAAAGTATTTATTCAAAGGAAAAACAAAATACTAAAATTATTATTGCTCACAGAATATCTGCTGTAAAAAACGCTGATGAAATCATATTTCTTGAAAATGGTGAAATTGTTGAAAGAGGAAATCATTACGAATTATTAGAAAGAAAAGGAAAATATTTTGATATATTTAAAGAACAATTTAAAGATTTTGAAGATTTAGTAAGAGATGAGGTGATTTAATGAAATTTGAAAAATTAAATATCATTTTTAGAATATTTTCATATTTAAAACCTTTTTTATTAAAAACTGTATTTGTAATATTTTTGATGATTATAGTTATGATAATAAATTTAATTAATCCATACTTTTTTAAGGTTGCTATTGACAAATATATAGCAAATAATGATTTAAATGGTTTGTTTATGATTGGAGGTTTAATTTTATTATTAAATATAATTGCTTTATTTTTATCAAGAATTAGAATTATAGAAATGGGTAAAATAACCAATAAAATTGTTTTAAATATAAGGCATGAGTTATATGAACATATACAAAAATTGTCTTTTTCGTTTTTTGATAGCAGACCTGTTGGAAAGATTTTAGCTCGTGTTGTTAATGATGTAAATTCATTACAACAGCTATTTGCAAATAGTATAACAAGTTTAATTCCAGAATTATTAACATTAATTTTTGTTGCTGCAATTATGTTTTATATGAATTATAAACTAGCATTAGCCTCTATGATTATTTTACCTTTACTTATTATTGGATTATTCTTAATAGAAACTATAAGTAGAAAAAGATGGATGAAATACAGAAACAATCGATCAGAATTAAATGCTTTTACTCATGAAGCTATTTCAGGAATCAGGGTTGTTAAAGCTTTTACCGCAGAAAATAAAACAAATAATAGATTTAAATTGTTGACAAACAAAATGATGGATTCATTTGTAAATGCTGTAAAGATAAATGATTGGTTTTGGGCTATGGTCTTTGTTTCCTGGGGAATCGGAAGTGTTGTTGTTTTTTATTTAAGTGTAAAGATGATTAATTTAAATGAAGTTACTGTTGGCACTGTGGTTGCTTTTGTTGGATATATAAGTATGTTCTGGAGACCCATTATGAATTTAAGTAATTTTTATAATTCATTAGTTACAAATATCTCTGCTGCTGAGAGAATATTTGAAATATTGGATACAGAACCAAATATTATAAATCCTGAAAATGCTGAAATTATGCCAAAAATAAACGGACATGTTGAATTTAAGAATGTATATTTTTCATATGATAGAGATATTGTATTAAGTAATGTTTCATTTAAAATCGATCCTGGAGAAACTATAGCATTAGTAGGACCAACAGGCGCTGGAAAAACAACTATTGTAAATTTAATAAGTAGATTTTATGATCCTCAAAAAGGACAAATTTTAATTGATGGTTATAACATTAAGAATGTTGATTTAGAATCATTACGTTCTCAAATGGGTATTATGCTTCAAGATACATTTCTTTTTTCTGATACTATAAAAAATAATATAAAATATGGAAAATTAGATGCTACAGATGAAGAAATAATAAAAGCTGCTAAAAGTGTTCATGCTCATGAATTTATTATGAAATTAGAAAAGGGTTATGATACTGATGTAAATGAAAGAGGAGTTAGACTATCAATAGGAGAAAGACAATTAATTTCGTTTGCTAGAGCTTTATTAGCAAATCCAAGGATTTTAATTCTTGATGAAGCAACTTCAAATATTGATACTCATACAGAAAAATTAGTACAAGATGGAATAAAAAAACTTTTAAAAGGTAGAACTTCATTCGTTATTGCTCATAGACTTTCAACAATAAGAAATGCTGATAGAATCTTTTATATTGATAATGGAAGAATTATTGAAACAGGAAATCATTTAGAATTAATGAGGAAAAAAGGATATTATTACAATCTTTATATTTCACAGTTCAAATTTTTAGAAATTGGCGCTTAAAAAAATAGAGAATACCGGAATATCGGTATTCTCTACTTAATTTTTTCTATTAAATCTATTAATTCAGAATTATTATAATACTGAATTTGATACTTAAGTTTTAATATTTATTCCTTTGGTTAAATATTTTGATAGTTCAAATAAAAATTTCTTTTTATCCTTTATCGTATTTTCAAATAAATATTCAATACCTGTATAATGCGAGATTCCCATTAAATACATAGCTGTTACTTCTTTATTTCTATTTTTAATATTTCTTAAATGTTTTATATAACTTTTTTTAAATTCTACATAATATTCTCTTACTTCTTTGTTAACTACAAATTCTGCTTCTCTGATTATTTCATAATAGTTTTTATTTCGTTTAAAAAATTCCAAGAATAAATATATACCTATTAATTCCTTTTCTAATCTATTTAAGTCTAAAGGTAAATTCTTTGATATGAATAATCGCGTTTTATGCCCTATTTGTCTAACAATTTCTTTTAAAAATTCTTCCTTACTAGGGAAATATATATAAAATGTTCCCACTGCCAAACTTACATAATTAGTAATTTCAAATATTTTTACCTTGTAATACCCTTTTTGGCTAAATAAATCTATACCTGCATTTATTAATAACTGTTTTGTTGTTTTTTTTTCTTCTTCACATTCTTTGATATCAAAATCAAACAATTTATTATCATTAGTTTTTTCAAAAAAAACTCCGTTAAATACTATATCAAAAAAATCTTCCACATTCATATTAATCCAACCATATGAAGACATAATACCTAAAAATCTTAAACCACCAATTATATAAATATAATCGACCTCACTTATTTCTCTATCTAAAATCCTTTTTAGTATATCAATATATAAATTCCTTAGTTCTTTTTCATATTGGGGAAATCTATATTGTCCTTCTCTAAAAATTGTGACTAATGTTTTATACTTTTTGGCTGCACCAAATACTATATTAAAAAAAGATTTAAGTTTCTCTTTTTTAGTATTACCAGAATATTTATAAAATTCATTTTTAAGAATCTCTAATAGATAATTAAGCAAATATTCAAACAATTGTTGTTTGTTTTTGAAATAATTATAAAACACTCCGTTTGAAAGATTTGCATTTCTACAAATCTCTGCGACTGACACTGTTTCATACCATTTTTTTGAAAACAATTCTATAGCTGAATCAATTATTTTTTCTCTTATATTAGCTTTTCTCATAATAACAACTCCAAACTTTTAAAAATTTCTCAACTCATTTATAAACAACTCTGGATCCTCTACAATAATTGAATGGCCAATATGATCAAATACTTTTAATTCTCCATTTAAATATTTCAATGTTTCTTTAGCCATTGTTTCTGTAATTAATAAATCTTTTTTGCCAAGTATAAATAATACCTTATTTTTATAGTTTTTTGCAATATCTGTATAATCATATTTTTCTAAAGCTCTGGCATTTCCAACAAAACAGTTTTCATTCATCAAAAGAGCTTCATTTGTAAGTTCATCCAATAATTTTTCATCCTTATTTTCTGGCATAATAGATTTTAACGCTGTTTTTAAAAGAGTTTTATTACTCTTATACATTTCTAAAACAGGATAATTCTCTTCTGGTGTTTTTAATCCATTTATAGGGGAAGAATCTATTAAAAGCAGTTTTTCGCTTTTTTCAGGATATCGAAAAGAGAGAGATTGAGCTACAGCACCTCCCAACGAGTGTCCTACAATTATGGCTTTTTCAATTTTTAATTTATTCATAAACATTTTTACATAATCAGCATATAAGTCTATATCACACTTTTCTATTCTATCAGATCTTCCAAAATTTGGCAAATCTAAAGCAAGTATTTTAAATCCTTCAATATTCATAACTTTTTGAAACCATCGTGCAGATGCAAAATTCCCATGTATCATTATAACAGTTTTCCCATTTCCATTTTCATAATAATAAATATTTTTTCCATTAATTTTAACATATTTTCCATTCATCTTTTTATCCCTCCATAATTTCTTTTTAAAAGCCACATATGGTATTTCAAAATATTTAAAATACGAAATAATTAAGCCATACATAATGCCTTTTGGAAAAAACAAAACAAAAATTATCAGCAACCCTCCAAATATCAAAGACATTGGTATGTTTGATCTAGAAAAAACAAATGGCAATCCTGTAATTACAATAGCTCCTATTAGCCCACCATGTATTGACGATATTCCACCTATAATAATCATAGCCAATAAATTTAATGATGTTGCTAATCCAAAATCCGTTGGTGAAATATACCCCATTGTATGTGCATATAAAGTTCCTGCAATTCCTCCATATATTGCACTAATAATAAAAGCATGAAGTTTTATATAAGATATATTAATCCCATACGCCCTTGAAGCTATTTCACTTTCTCTAACCATTTTGTATTTTAATCCAATAGGTGATTTTATCAAAATAATAGCAAAATAAGATAATAAGACATAAAAGATTAAATTTATTGTGTATATGCCAAAATCATTTTTTATTAAAGGGGGTATATCTCTTAATCCCACATGTCCTCCTAAAAAATCAAAAACTCCTATTAATTGCTCAATAGCTATTCCAAATGCCATTGTTGCAATAGCTAAATAAAATCCTCTTAATCTCAATGCGGGTAACCCTATTATAATTCCTAAAATTGCAGATAATAACATCGCTATAATTAAATTAATAAAAAAAGGCATATTATATGTAAGGGTTAAATATGCTGTAGTAAAGGCTCCTATTGCCATAAAAGCTCCATGCCCTATAGAAATCTGACCTGTATATCCAGAAATTATATTTAAACCTAATGCTGAAATAGCAAATATTAATATACTTGATAATATCAATAATATAAAAGGTTTTGATAAAAATAAAATTCCTATTAATATCCCTATTAATAATATACAAATAGATTGTTTCATATTAAACTCTCCCTTCAAAACCTTTTGAAAAAATACCAGAGGGTTTAACTATAAGCATTACAATAATTAATATTAAAATTATTGATAATTGAAAATCTGGTGAAATATAAATACCAACTATTTTTTCTAAAACGCCTAAAATAATTCCACCAAATATTACTCCAAATAAACTAGAAAAACCACCCAAAACACCTGCAGTAAAACCATATAATTGCATGTTAACCATCATATTAGGATGAATATATTCTTTGGGGGCTATTAAAACAGCTACTAAAGAAGATAACGTTATTCCTATACCCCATACTATTGAATCTATTTTGTCAACACTAATACCTACCACTTCAGCACCAACTTCGTCTTGAGATCTTGCCCTAATAGCTATACCTAATCTCGTAAATTTCAAAAAAACTGCCATTATTATAGCAATTGAAAAAGCTATTATAGTTACCCAAAAATCATTAATAGGTATAACTAATATATTCTCTCCTAAATTTATTATTATTGGCATTCCTTTAAATAATTCTGGGAAAGATTGATAATCTGTACCCCATATCAATACACTCAACCCTTCAAATATCATTAATAATCCTAATGTAACTATTAGCATTCCCCCGTGAGAAATATGCTTAATAGGTTTTAATAATTTATCTATTAAAAAACCAAGAAAATAACCAAATATCAATGCTGATAAAATGGAAACAATCAAACTATGTGTTAGTGTATAAACAGAAAAGGCAAAAAAAGCAGAAATCATTCCTGCATGTCCATGTGCAAAATTCATTACTCCTACTGTTTTAAAAATAATGGCAATTCCAAATGCCATTAATCCATATAATACTCCCTGAGGAATTCCTAATATTATCCCTTGAAGAATCCACATGATCTCACCTACCAAGATAAGCTTTTTTTATTTTTTCATCGTATAATAATTCTTTTGCTATACCAGAATGTACTATTTTACCTGTTTCTAAGATATAGGCTCTATTGCTTATTTTCAAAGCTTTTATTGCATTTTGCTCTACTAATAATATTGAAATCCCCTGTTTTTTTAACTCAATTAAAACATTAAAAATTTCATCAATAATTATGGGTGCTAATCCTAATGAAGGTTCATCAAGCATTAAAACTTCCGGATCCCCCATTAACGCTCTACCTACTGCAAGCATCTGCTGTTCCCCACCTGACAAAGAACCTGCAATTTGTTTTTTTCTATTTTTTAAAATTGGAAAAAGATTATATACTTTTTCCAAATTATTTTTTTCATCTCCTCTAATAAAACTTCCCATTTTTAAATTTTCTTCAACTGTTAATCCTGGAAAAATTCTTCTGTTTTCAGGACACAATATCAATCCTCTTTTTACTAACTTCGTAGTCTTAGCTTTTGATATATTTTCTCCTTTAAAATATATTTCTCTATCACTTTTTACTATACTCATAATCCCCATTAATGTAGAAGTTTTACCTGCTCCATTTGAACCTAATATTGAAACTATTTCTCCTTTTTCTAATCTAAAAGATATGCCTTTTACCGCTTTCACATGTCCATAATTTACAAATAAGTTTTTTATTTCAAACATTTTCTGTCTCCCCCAAATATACTTTTATTACTTGTGTATTATTTGCAATTTCTTCAGGAGTCCCTTCAGCTATTTTTTCACCAAAATTCATAACAGTTATTTTGTCAGAAATTTTCATCACTAAACTCATATCATGTTCAACTAACAAAATAGTAATCTGTTTTTCTTTATTAATTAATTTAAATATATCCTCAATTTCCAATGTCTCTTGTGAATTTAACCCAGCAGCTGGTTCATCGAAAAGTATTAATTCTGGTTCTGATACAATAGCTCTGGCTATTTCTATTCTTTTTAAAACCCCATATGGTAATTGAGAAGGATATGAAGATAATCTGTTTTTCAACCCCAATAATTCTGATATTTCTAATATTTTTATTTTTATCTCCTCATCAAACTTTTTTGATTCTCCACTTAAAATTTGTTTTATATCTCCTTTAAAGTTATAAGCTATCCCTGTATATATATTTTCATAAACATTCAAAAAATTAAATAATTGTAAATTTTGAAATGTTCTTGTTATACCTTCATATATTATTTTTTCTGGTTTTAAATCCAATAAATTTTTATTTTTGTACACAACTTTCCCATTTATAGGTTTAACGACACCAGTTATAACATTAAATAATGTAGTCTTACCTGCACCGTTAGGTCCTATTAATGAATGTATTTTCCCTTTTTCTATTTTTATATTCATGTTTTTTACTGCTACTAATCCACCAAATTTTACACTTATATCTACAATTTCAAGCATTGTCTCACCTCATTTTTAAAATTAGCAGGGATTATCCCTGCTAATTTTATTTTTCATAATAGATCCAATTTGTCATCTGAGACCATACGCCTTTTCTAACTCTTAAAACATACATAGACTGTTTACCTAATCTACATGTATTATCCTCAGGATTATACGGCTTATATGTTATCTCATGTGCTAACATTCCTGTCCATTTATTCATACTTTCTAATGCTTTTACTAAATTTTCTCTTGTTAAATCTTCTCCTGCTCTAGTTACTGCTTCTACAAAAACCTCTGCTGCAATCATTCCTGCTATTGCATATGCATTTGGCATTTGATCAAAATATTTTCGATATATTTGAAATACTTTTAAATCAGGTTTTGAAAAATCCACATTTACCCATGCCATGGCTTCGACACCTTCTGCAGCTTCTTTAGCTAATAAAATATAAGAAGCATCTGAATTTGCGTATGTTAGTACATATTTTTGCCTTTGTAATCCATATTGTTTTGCCTGTTTTACAAAATTAACTGATTGTGGAATGAATAACATAACTGCTATAGCATCCGGTCGTTTTGCTATTAATTTTGTTATTTCTGTTGAAAAATCATTTGCTATTGGATTAATAGCTATTGTTTCAACGGGTTTCATATTATATTTATTTTTTAATGTTTCAACAGCAGAATTTAAAAATTCCTTCCCTGCATCATCATTTCTATATATTATTGCAATTTTTTTTGCTCTCTTTGTTTTTACTAAATAATTCATTACTATATTTCCTTCCAAAGTATAATTTGGTTGCACAGGGAATATATATTTCTTTGGTGGTATTGCTAATAATGAAGAACCACTTGCTTGATAAACATATGGCACTTTGGAATTATTTACATAATTCATAACAGCAAGATTACCCGGTGTTCCTAAACCTCCAACTAATGCAAAAACCTTATCATTTTCAACTAATCTTTTTACTTCTACAGTAGTTTTAGCCGGATTAAATTGATCATCAGCAACAATTAGATTGATTTTTCTTCCAAAAATTCCCCCATTATCATTAACATAGTTAAAATAAGCATTCATACCATTTGCAACACTTTGACCAATAACTGCAACTGGTCCTGACATTGCTTGGAATGTACCTATTTTAATTTCTTTATCGGTAACTCCTACCTCGGCATAAACTATTGATAACATCAAAATAATACTAAAAACTACTAATAATACCTTTTTCATGATATTTACCCCCTTTTTATTATAAATATTCCAATCTTTTTGCTTCTTTTTCTAACTCTTCTCTAAATTCAGGATGTGATATGTTTATTAATGCTTTTACACGTTCTCTAAAACTTTTACCTCTTAAATGCGCAATACCATATTCAGTAACAACATAATCCAAATCATGCCTTGGTACTGTTACAAAAGAACCTTGAGGTAACATTGGAACTATAGTTGATATAGTTTCTTTTTTAGCAGTTGACCTTAATGCTATAATCCCTTTTCCATTTTTACTCATTACTGCTCCTCTATGAGTATCAAGTTGTCCTCCTGTTCCAGAATATTGTTTCGGACCTATTGATTCAGAACATACTTGACCTGCTAAATCCACAGTTATCGCAGTATTTATACTTACCATGTTTTCATTTTTTGATATAATATACGGATCATTTACATAATTTCCTCTCATTATCCAAACACCAGGATTATTATCTAACCATTCATACATCCTTTTTGTTCCCAATGCAAATGTACATATAAATTTTCCTTTCCATAACGTTTTTTTCATATTGGTTATGACTCCAGCCTCAAATAAATCAATCATCGATTCAGTAAACATTTCTGTGTGTATTCCCAAATCTTTTTTATGATTTAAAAGTTTTGCTACCGCATTAGGTATTCCGCCTATCCCAATTTGCAATGTTGAACCATCATCAACCAATTCAGATATATATTCTGCAATAATTTTTTCTGTTTCAGAAGGTTCGACTATTGGTAACTCTGGAATCTCCCATGAATTTTCAACAATATAATCAACTTGTGAAATGTGTACTTGAGTTTCTCCGTGAGTCCAGATGAATTTATCATTTATTTCTAATATTACTATATCTGCTTTTTCTAAAACCTCCATTTCATATACATTGGAAATACCTAAATTAAAATATCCTGTTTTCTCATGCATAGGAGTCACAGTTCCCCAAAAAATTACAATATTTCCATTCTCTTTTTCAGACATTAATTTATCTGTACCAGCCATATGTAAATTGTTTGGAATGAAATCTACTGTTTTTAATCCTAATTTTTTTGCTTTTCTTGTTGGCGGACTTAAAAACCATGAATGATTATTATAAACATTCTCATATTCTTCATTCATAAAAAAATCATATTCTTTCATATTCAAACAAGTTACTACTTTTAAATTTTCAAAGTGCGACTTGTATTCATGTAAATTTCCCAATAAACCTTGTGCTTCAGCAGAAGCCAATCCTGTAATTATAGTTGCTTTTTTTGGTAAAGATAATATAGCATCTTCAATACTTCTTAATTTTTTATTATATTCATCTTTCCACATTTTATCACCTCTCATATTTGCCCCAATGTACTACCGCAGAAGCCCATACAAAACCCAATCCTGCTCCTGCAAGAACTACTTTATCTCCAGATTTTATTTTTCCACTTTTTAAACCTATTTCTATAGACAGCACCTGATCATTTTGCCCAATATGTCCATATTCTTCCAAATATGTACTTTGAGATTTTTTTAATCCTAATTCTTCAAGAACAGATAAATGTGCTGATCTTTTAAAATGTAAAATAGCTAAATAATCAATATCTTTTCTCTCAAGGTTTGACTTTTCCAAAGCTTTATCTATTACATAATAGAAATTCGGCATTGTTTTTTTCTTTAATTTTTCTTTAAAGCTTTCAACATCCCTAACAACAAAATGAAATTTTTCAATATCTTCTTTTTTCATAGGCCAATTTTTTGTTCCTCCAACCTCTACAACACAATCCTCGGAAAAAGAACCATCACCTTTAAAGGCTGTACCTAAAATAACATTTTCATTATAATCCTTTTTTAAAATCATGGCGGCTCCACCTGCACCTATGTCAAACATAAAAGATGTTTCTTTTACATTATAATTAATTAAATCACCATTTCTGTAGCCACTAACTAATAATACAGTTTTTATCTCTTCATTTGCTAACATCATTGACCTTGCAACTTCCATAGCACTCATCATTGAGCCACACATAGCTTCCATATCAAATGACCATGCATTTTTAGCGCCCAAAACATCAGCCACTTTTAACCCAGCTAACCAACATGGATAATCCTTATGTTGACCACCATTCCATATAACTAAATCTATATCTTCTGACTTTATTTTCGCTCTTTCTATAGCTTGTTGTGCTGCTTTAATCCCCATATAACTCGTTGTATCTTTCGGACCAGGAATTGGTTTTTTTATAACTCCAAATTTCTCTTTTATTACATCAACTGGTATTTTTGTTTTCTCAGAAATTTCTTCTGCTGTAATAAATGTTTCTGGAATATACACACCTATACTTAGTATTCCAACATTCATATAATCACCTCAATTCTATTCTACAAACTTTTAATAAATACAAATAAATATGAATCACTTCTCATGAATAATGAACTATTTCTCATTATATCTCTTTTTACATTTTTTATAAAATTGCTTTATAACTGATTAAAGCAGATTCAGCAATTATATTCTTATTTATAAAATAAAATCTTCAATTTAAAAAGATTTATGTTATGTTAATATGTGTTATAATTTTTTATAACACATATTTGAGAGGTGATTCATATGTTTTTTGAAAAAAAAGGGATATATTATGAAATTTATGGTGAAGGAAAACCACTTATTTTGCTTAATGGTATAATGATGAGTACTTTAAGTTGGACATCTCATATTAAAGTTTTGAGTAAATATTTTAAAATCATTGTATATGATATGAGAGATCAGGGAAGATCAAAAAAATTAGAAGAAGGTTATGACATATCCATTCATGTTGAAGACTTACATAATTTTATAATTCATCTTGGTTTAGAAAAAGTAAATATTTTAGGATTATCATATGGAGGTCAGGTTGCAGAATTGTTTGCTATAAAATATCAAAAAATGATAGATAAATTGATATTATCAAATACTACTTCTAAAGTTGATAATTATTTATATGCAATTGGCGAAGCATGGAAAATTGCTGCAAAAACGTATGATGGTGAAATTTTTTTTGATTTGGCTTTACCTTTTATATACTCTAAAACTTTTTATAATGAAAAATTGGAATGGTTGATGAATAGAAGAAAGTTATTTAAAGACATATTAACAAAAGAATGGTTTGATTCTTTTATTAGATTATCTTCTTCGAATACTACTTTTGATGTTTCAAATGAAATAGAAAAAATTAATATACCAACATTATTGATCGCTGCAGAAGAAGATATTCTTACTCCTGTTGAGGATATGGCATATATTAATTCAAAAATCAAAACATCAAATCTTGTTGTTATAAAAAATTCAGGACATGCTGCATTTTTAGAAAAAATAGATTTATATTGTAATCTAATAAAAGGTTTTCTATTATAAAAAACTCTATTTAAATATGGCATAGTAGTTATATTTCAATATGTGCATTTATTTTTACATATATTTCTTTATAATTAATAAGGCGATTTCTACTTTCAAATATTAATCTGGATAGAATATTCTATCCAGATTATTTCTAAAAAAATAATTAAATTTTTGAACTATTTATATTTTTAATAGTCTAAATAACAAACAAAAATAATAATGATATTGGAGGGATATTATGATAGATTCAAAAAAAACTCTAGAATTACTTTTTGATCTTATTTCTAATTTCACAAAAACAATATCGGACTTTTCAGAAGCAGAAAAACTTAAAACTATGGAATTTTATATTGTGATGTATATCGGATTAAAAGGACCACAAAAAATGAGCAATTTAGCAAAACATTTTTCCACAACAAAAAGTAATATAACAAATATTGTTGATAACCTAGAAAAAAAATCATATGTTGAAAGATTAAGAACCAAAGAAGATAGACGAATTATCTTAATAACACTTACAAAAAAAGGAGAAAAAGTATTTAGTGAAACAGTTAAAAATTTTAAGTTACTATTTAATGATTTTATATCTAAAGTTTCTAAAGAAGATTTTGAAATTATTTCAAAAGGGTTCTATAAAATAATAGATATTTATAATTCTTCAGGAAGTGATTAATATGATTTTAATTACAGGAGCTACAGGGCATATTGGTAATATTTTGGTGAAAAAACTATATAAATCTGGAAAGAAAATAAGAATATTCGTTTTGCCAAATGAAGATTTATCTATGTTTAAAGGAATGAATTTAGAAGTCTATTATGGTGATATCAGAGATTATAATGCAGTAAATAAAGCTTGTAAAAGTATTAATAAAATTTTCCATCTTGCTGCTGTAATATCTTTGCTTCCATTAAAAAATAAACTTGTATATTCTATAAATGTTGGTGGCGTAGAAAACGTTATAAAAGCTATAAAAGAAAATAACATTGAAAAATTGTTATATGTTAGTTCTGTTCATGCTTTTTCAGAAATAGAAAAAGGAGCTACAATTGATGAAAATACCCCTATCGACCCAAATAAAACTACTGGTGCATATGGAAAATCAAAAGCTATAGCCACTTTGAA
The DNA here is from genome assembly GCF_001021175.1 of Marinitoga sp. 1155. Lineage (NCBI taxonomy): Bacteria > Thermotogati > Thermotogota > Thermotogae > Petrotogales > Petrotogaceae > Marinitoga > Marinitoga sp. 1155. The sequence continues at coordinate 35,766 of NZ_AZAX01000026.1, forward strand.
AGTATTAAATGCTATAAATAATAATGAAATAAACGCTACTATTATTTTTCCAACAGGGATTATAGGGCCATTCGACTACAAAAATTCTGAAATTACTAAAGTATTTAAAAATTACTTAAATAATGAAATAAAAATTTTTATTGATGGAGCTTTTGATTTTGTAGATGTAAGAGATATTGTGGATGGTATAATAAAAGCTTCAGAAAAAGATAATGAAAAATATATATTAAGTGGGGAAAATTTGTCTATGAGAATTATTTTTCATTATCTGAATATTATAACAGGAAAAAATATCAAGATAAAATATATTTCCGAATTGAATTCTTATATTATATCTTATTTTAGCCTTTTTAGCTATCTTACTAAAATGAAAAAAAGTTTATATTTAAGTCCCTATAGTGTTCATACTTTACATAAATATTATAAATTTTCTCATAAAAAAGCTCAAAAGGATTTAGATTATAATCCACGTTCATTATATGAAACAATAAAAGATACAATCTCATGGATATGTAAATATTAAAATGATAAAAACTGGTTATCTTCAATGTTATTCTTGTTTAATATATCTTTTATAATATCCAATGTAATAATAATAAATTCGAAATTTCAAATGAGTATAGAAATGAAATAAGGGGTAGAATAGGATCATTAAAAATGGTAATAATGCAGATAGCAACAATAATTGGAATATATATAGGTGGAAAAATAATAGATAAAATCAGCAGTGGGTATTATTTAATATTTTTAGGATTAACAGGCATATTAGTAACAACGCTTTATATAATTCCATATTCTCGTGAGAATATATAAAAACAGTTTTTTGTAAGATACATTTATGCTATAATAATACTAAGAAAAAACAAATGTGGAGATGATGAAAATGAAAAAATTACCAATAGGAGTACAGGATTATAAAGAAATAATAGAAGAAAATTATATATATGTAGATAAAACAAAATATATATTTAATTTAATAGATAGTGGAAAATTTTATTTTCTCTCAAGACCAAGGAGGTTTGGTAAAAGCTTAACAGTATCAACATTGTATTATTTATTCAAGGGAGAAAAAGAATTATTCAAGGGAACATACATATATGATAAATGGGAATTTAAAGAATATCCTGTAATAAAACTCGATATGTCAGATAATACATTAACAACATATGATGAATTTATAGATTCACTTGATGAAAGAATTGGAGAATTATATAGAGAATATGATATTTCACCAATAAAAAATAATTTACCAACAAAATTTGGACATTTAATAACAGAATTAAGTAAAAAATACAAAGAAAAAACAGTAATACTCATAGACGAATATGAATCACCAATACTTGAGCATATAAACAATAAAGAAAAAGCAGAAGAATTTAGAGCATTTTTAAGAGAATTCTATAAAAAAGTAAAAACAAAAGATGAATACATAAAAAAAGAAAATAATAAGTGCAATACCGTATAACTTACACAAAAAAGAAGAAAAGTATTATCATTCATTAATATTTACAATAATAGCATCAGCAGGAATAGACGTAAAAGCAGAAGAATTAACAAACTTAGGACGAAGTGACCTTGTAATAGATTTTGATGAAAGGATATATCTTTTTGAAATAAAAGTAGATAAAAGTGCAATTGATGCAATAAACCAGATAAAAGAAAAGAAATATTATGAAAAATACAAAGGAAAAGAAATATATATAATAGGAATAAACATTGATTCTGAAAAAAGGAATATTGATGATTATATAATTGAAAAGATATAACTGCACATAATCTCAAATTAACAAAATCCCCGTTTTCGGGGATTTTGTTATAAGAATTTATCAATAATTGTATCAATCAAAATTCTTTCATCATCCTCAAAAGAGTAATAACCAAGAGCAATACGTTTTTGACCAAGACCATATTTAATGGCAAAATCATGAATTTTTCTTTAAAATTCTTCACATTCTTTAAAAGCTCAGTGATGAGTTTTTTTCTCCACCTTCCTTATCCACCATGCAGCGCCATTTAAATCATTACACATCATAGTACGGAAATTCTTTTGCAAAATTATATCCTTCTATAAATAACTCATATGCTTTATTATAATCTTCATTCTTAATATAACCTCTTGCCTGAGAATATCTTAAAATTAATCATCCTTTTATAGAGAATTAATCATTTTGTTTCATATAAAATTTAAAAACAAGAAATTTTAGCTTAATTAAAATATAAAAAAGACCAAATAGATATATGAAATATCTAAAAAAAAGAAAAGAAGCACAGTATAGAATTATTACAAAAAAATAACAAAAATTAAAAAAATGAAAATTAATTAAAATGTAACAAAAATCGAATTCTAAAACATTGATAAAAAGCGGTTTTCTATTTTAGAAAAAACACTTGCAAGTCATGTTAGAAATGGTAAAATATAAAACTGAAAGAATGAATTTTGAAATGAACCTGGAGTAAGAAAATTTATTTTCATAGTAATAACCAAGGCATTTATTATTAAAAATCATAAAAGAAATTTATGATTATAGTCATCAAAATTAAATAAAAAAATAACAGCAAAAATATATCGAGTGATATAATAATTATGTAAAAATTTTTAATTTTAGAAAATAAAAAACTATTATAATTTTACTTGAATTTTACATAGTATAGTTGACATCTTTTTTTTTTTTTTTTGCTAAAATTATTGTGAATTAAATAAGTGAAAATAATAATTTTTAGTTAAATGTAACTTAATATAAAAATTATATATCCATAAAGTTTTATTATGAATTATTAAGTTATAAAATTCGCAATATTTAATCATAATATTATTAAATAAATCACATGTTATAAGTGAGAAAAATTTCGAAAATATTTTTAATTATATATTCTCAGTCGACTGAGTTATTCTAATGTCAGAACAAAAAATAAAGGGGATGATAATATTAAAAATAATATTGATTTTCACATATTTGAAAAGTTAAATGAAAAAATTATTTTTTTCCCAGAAAGTATAGCATGTTATAAATTAGATGAAGATGCATATAACTTTTTAAAAGAATATAAAGAAAAAAGTATAAATTTACCGTTTGAATTAAAAGAGTTTATCAAAAATAATTCAATAAAAATTACTGATACTATTGATAAAAAAATTTGTTTTATGAGAATATTAACTTTAATGCTTTAGTATTAAATATAGCTCAAAAATGTAATATGAAATGTATTTATTGTTTTGCTGATAATGGCACATATGGTAATACCTCTTTAATGAACTTTGAAACTGTAAAATTAGCATTGGAAAAATTGTATAATAATAATTTTGAGCAATTATCAATTTCTTTTTTTGGTGGAGAACCATTATTAAATTTTAAGCTTATAAAAAAAATTGTTGAATATATAGAAAAAAATTTTGATCAAAAACCTGCTTACAATATAACAACAAATGGAACATTATTAAATGAAAAAATAGCCAAATTTATGAAAAAATATGATTTTAAAGTAATGATAAGTATTGATGGAGATGAAAGAGAACATAATTTGTTAAGACCTCTAAAAAATAAAGAGGATTCTTTTAAAAAAACTATAGAAGGAATAAAATTGCTGGAAAAGTATGAGATTCCATATATTACAAGGATGACAGTAACAAAATTTAATCAGGATTTTGATAATTTCTGGATTAAATATAATTTCAAAAATATTGTTCGTGCATTTGTAGCTCCAGAAGATTATACATTATTACCAGATTTAAGAGAATACAATAAAAAAATAGAATCATATATTTCCGGAGAAGACAAAACAATTTCTGGAATAATATTATCTTCAATAAATGTTAGAAAAAATAGAATAAAAAACAAAAATCAATTAGTGATAAACTGTTTTGGTGGTGTAAGAGAAGTTTCGCTCTCTGCTGATGGAAATTTGTATATGTGTCATCGTGCAACAGGAAATGAAAAATATTATATAGGTAATATATTTAAAAACACACATGATGAAATAATAAAATCAGCATATAAACTGTTCAATAAAATAATGGTAGGTATTGAAAGTGAAAAATGCAATAAATGCTGGGCAAGAAATTTGTGTGGAGGCGGTTGCCATTTAAAAAATGATCTTCAAAAGACATATCCAAAAGAATTTAAAAATTATTTTTGTGATCTTATAAAATTGGAATATGAATGGGCAATGGTATTGTTATCTAAGGAAATAAGCAGTAAAGTTACTTATTAAAATAACTTTATTGTAATAATCATGATGAGGGGGTATGTAGATGGCATTTAAAATCATAAGTTTAAACGAACCAGGAGTTTTATCTGATTCATCTGACTTAACTCCATGTGAAAGTGATCCGGGGGCTGGAGATGGTGGAATGCTATGTTTATTTACATGTGCTCCAGGTAGTTTGGATAG